>MFRQ01000064.1:0-648 GCA_001784615.1 Candidatus Melainabacteria bacterium RIFOXYA2_FULL_32_9 | reverse complement strand
AACAGGAATTGTGATCCTATTCTTGTATCTGTACTCATCCCTATTCTTACCTGCTCGATATCTGCACCTACTTTTTCACAGATATTTGCCATCTCGTTGATAAAAGATATCTTTGTTGCAAGAAAAGAATTAGCAGCATACTTTGACATCTCTGCTGACTTAACATCCATAACTATGACAGGGTTTCCTGTTCTTAAAAATGGGCTGTAAACTTCCTGCATTATCTCAGTTGCTCTTTGAGAATCTGATCCGATTATTACTCTGTCAGGTTTCAGGAAATCATCCACGGCTGCACCTTGTTTTAAGAATTCCGGGTTAGACACCACATCAAATTCATACTGGGTTATTGATTGAACTACCTCTCTAACTTTTTGAGCAGTTCCTACAGGTACTGTGCTTTTATTTACTATTACTTTATATTCATTCATTGATTTTGCTATAGATTCGGCTACTTTAAATACAGCAGTTAAATCACAAGACCCATCATCTCCTTGAGGGGTTCCTACTGCTATAAAGTTTATAAGAGAATCCTTTACTGCACCATCTAAGTCAGTCGTGAATCTTAATCTTCCTTCTCTCACATTTACTTTTATTAATTCTTCTAATCCAGGCTCGTAAATAGGAACTATTCCCTGCTCTAGCTGCTTT
>MFRQ01000063.1:4174-11333 GCA_001784615.1 Candidatus Melainabacteria bacterium RIFOXYA2_FULL_32_9 | reverse complement strand
GAATGGGGATCAGGTGTTATTTTCTTTTTCATAATTCGACATTTTGGTGATATAGGCTTATTTGCTTTTAAATTTATTATTTTATTTTTAATTTTATTATTAGTAGAAAGAATTATAAGACTATATGTTGATAAAAGTCATAATATTGCGCTGTTTTATCCGATTTTTGTCGGTTTTTCCATTTTGCCGGCAGTTCAGAATGTAATTAGATCGCAGATGTTTACTTTTCTCTTTTTTACTCTTTGGCTATATGTGCTGCAGAGAGTACGTAGAGGAGAAAATAGATTGTTATGGATATTGCCTGTGACAATGATTATCTGGGCAAATATTCATGGCGGCTTTATCGCAGGATTAGGGCTATTATCTCTTTACGCTGTTGGAGAATTTCTAAATAAAAACTATTCTATAAAATACTTTGGTACTCTGATACTTAGTATTTTAGCTACACTAATAACTCCATATGGGTTTAAGTATTGGCCTTATATTTATGAAGCTACTACCATGCCACGTTCATTAATTCCTGAGTGGCAGCCTATTACTCTGGAAGGACCTGCCAATTTATTCTTTGGTGTTCCTATTCATGCTTATTTAGGATTTATGATATTTGCTATATTAGTTTTGATTATAGGCATATGGCTGTTTATAAAAAAGACAGATACTGACTGGGTAAAAATTTTAGTGGCTTTTGTAATTCTTTATATGGGATTAAAACATCAAAGGCATGCTTTTTTCTTTATAATAGTTGCATCCAGCTTGTTTTACTATCAATATGTTTTGTTTTTGAAAGCTTTAGTAGAAAGATTTAAAAATAAATTTGGCAATAAAGTTGAGAGCGGTTTTAATGCTTTAAAGATTGCTTTATCCTTAGGTTTTATAGTTATCCTAAGTAGCTTATTTATGAAAGTTATCCTAAGTAGCTTATTTATGAAAATTATTCCATTTGAACCAGCTAAATTTGTTGTTAACCCTGATATTTATCCTATAGGATCATTTGAATTTATAAAGCAAAATAATTTGTCTGGAAATCTGGCAACTACATACAACTGGGGTAGTTATGCATTATGGAAATTGTATCCTCAATGCAGAGTACTTATTGATGGTAGAAGTGAAGAAACTTATCCGCAAGACATTATTGATCTCACAGCTATTTTTTCTGAAAAGCTTAGTTCAAGATGGACGGATGCTATTAACAAGTTTCATACTGATATTATAGTTGTATCTAAAAGAACACATAGTTTACAAGACCTTATGACTTTACCGGGTTGGCAGATTGTCTATGATGATGCAATAAGCGTATTACTCTTGCCAAAAAGTAAAGTTAAAAATACATACATCAGGCCAAATTTTGATAATCAGGTATACTGGCATGAAGATTTATCAAGACACGTCAACTTGAACTAATTGGTTTATAATTTATTTGTGTAGCAATTGTGAGTAAATTAATGGTAAATGTTCACGAAAAAGTTAATATAAGTAACTCGGTAATACAGAAAATCGAGTCAATCCTTGGAAAAGATAATGTTCTTAGAAGTATTGAGGAACGCTATTGCTACGCATACGATGCTACTGCGATAGGTGAAGATTTATATTTACCTGATTTAGTAGTATTACCATCTAATAAAAATCAAGTAAGCGAGATTTTAAAAATTGCCAATGAGAATAATATACCTATTGTTGCAAGAGGTGCAGGTACAAATCTTGCCGGAGGTTGTATTCCTCTTAAAGGTGGAATTATCATACATTTTTCTAAAATGAATAAGATAATAAGTGTGGATAAAGATAATCTCATGTGTACAGTTCAGCCCGGTGTTGTCGTAGATAAACTGCAAAAAGAGGTTGAAAAAGATGGCTTATTTTATCCGCCTGATCCTTCAAATTTAAAAGTTTCAACAATTGGTGGCAGTGTAGCATTATCTTCCAGTGGTCCAAGATTTTTTAAATATGGTGGTACTAAAGATTACGTTATAGGTCTGAAAGTAGTACTTGCAGATGGCACTATAATGAAAGTCGGCGGAAATACAGTAAAGAATGCTACAGGATACAATTTCACTCAGCTTTTAATTGGTTCTGAAGGTACTCTGGGTATAGTTACCGAGATAACACTGAGATTAATCCCTATGCCTGAAGATAGGAAAGTTCTTCTGGCTTTCTTTGATTCTATTGATAACGCTGCTAATACTGTAACTAACATAATATCATCTAAAATTACTCCTGCTACTCTTGATCTGATGGATAAAAATACTATGCAAACTATTGAAAATTTTCATGCCACAGGATTATCAGTTGATATGGATGCAGCATTAGTCATTGAAGTAGACGGTTTTAGTGATGCAGTTAGTGTACAGATGCAGCAAATTCTAGAAATTTGTAATAAATTTGGTGCAAAAAATATCCGTGTTTCTCAAAATGAGCAGGAAAGAGAAGAAATCTGGTTTGCAAGAAGATCAGCGTTTGGAGCTGTTGCAAGGTTAAGACCTAATGTAGTAACTGAAGATGCGGTTGTTCCAAGAGATAAAATCCCTGAAATGATTAAAGAAATAAGAAGAATAGCTGATAAATACAACTTACTGGTTTGTATTATGGGGCATGCCGGTGATGGAAATATTCATCCTAACTTTTCTCTTGATCTTCGTAATGAAAATGAAGCCAGGAATTTTGAAATGGCTACAGCAGAATTGTTTGATGCTGCTATAAGACTTGGAGGTACTTTGTCAGGAGAACATGGAATTGGCATGGCAAAGGCTAAGTATTTAAATAATGCTATTGATAATAATGCAATTAGCTATATGAAAATGATTAAAGGTATTTTTGATCCTAAAGGAATACTGAACCCTGGAAAAATATTTTATCTAAAGTAGGTTATATTAGTATTTAAAGTCGTTAAACAAAATGAAATTAATAAAAGATTATTCTGAAGAAGTTTATAAATGTAGCAAATGTGGATTATGTCAAGCCGTATGTCCCGTTTTTGAAGCTACAGGTTTGGAGACAGCCGTTTCAAGAGGAAAGTTTACTCTTTTAAATGCAGCATTGAATGGTAAAATTGAGTTTAATAAAAATTTGTCCAAGTATTTAGACCTTTGCCTTGGCTGTAAAGCTTGTTATGACTTTTGCCCAAGTGGTATATCTGCTGAAGAAATTATTAATACAGCAAAATATCATAGCTACAAGCTAAATGGACTTGGTTTTTTAAAACAGTTTATAGTTACAAACTTTGAATCTAAGATAAATTTGAGCTTATTAAGATTATTAGTACATATTTATAGGACTACCGGGTTAATTAAGTTGGCACAAATAGCTACTAACATTATAAAGCCCTTAAAAAATCCAGTAGATCTGTTTAATACTCAGGTAAAAGAGAATATTAGATATAAAAAACTATCTTCTAAAAAAGATGGCTCCCAGCTTAAAATTGCTTATTTCCCCGGCTGCATCAATAATTATGTAAATTCGAGTGTTAAAAATTCAGTAATGATGGTTCTTGAGAGGAATGGTTTTAAAGTTCAAATTCCTGATTTTTCTTGTTGTGGTATTCCTGCTCGCAGTGCAGGAAATATAGATAGTTTTGTAAAATTAGCTAAAGATAATCTAGAAAAAATAGATTCTGATATAGATTATTTGATAACGGATTGTGCTTCATGTGGATCTGTTTGGAAGATTTATGAAGATGTTTTATATGGGGAATTAAAGGAAAAAGCTGCAATAATTGCAGAAAAAGCAATAAATATTAATAAATTTCTGACTATACAGGATATTTATATTCCTAATAATCTAGAAATAAACAAGTCTGTTACTTATCACGATCCCTGCCATCTAAAAAGATTTCAAGAAGTATATCAGGAGCCAAGAGAGATTTTAAAAAGAATCCCCGGCTTAGAATTTCTGGAGATGGAAGATGCAGACAAGTGTTGTGGTGCAGCTGGTACTTTTTGTGTCAGTAATCCTGAGATATCAAAATTAATATCTGCTCAAAAGGCTAAAAATATATTAAATACCAATGCTGATATTGTAGCCACTAGTTGTCCATCTTGCAAAATAGGAATCACGCAAGGTTTAATCCAGAATGATAAGCAAATTCCTATTTATCAACCTGTGGAGCTTTTGGCTAGCTTATATTTAATGGAGTAAATATTAGTTAACATTCATATTTTTGAAGTTTTTAGCTAGAGTTAATGCTGCTGGAGCTAATAACACAACGAACATAGAAGGCAGTACGAATAATACAAGAGGAATAACCATCTTAACACTAGCTTGAGCTGCTAATTTCTCTGCTCTTTGTCTTCTTTTTGTTCTCATTGTATCAGAATATACTCTTAGTGATTGAGCTATGCTTGTACCCAGTTTGTCAGTTTGTATTAATAAAGCTACAAATGACCTTAAATCAGGCACATTATTTCTGTTCGCCAGTGCCCTAAATGCTTCTGATCTTGGAATCCCTGACATAATATCTTTACTGACTCTTCCTAACTCTTTCGCAAGTATTGGGCATGTTCTGCCTAATTCTTGAGATACTCTTACGAAAGCAGCATCTAAACCAAGTCCTGATTCAATACATACAGTAAGTAGATCAAGAACATCCGATAAATTGTAAGTTATTTCAATATATTTTATATGCGCAAGTCTTCTTAATTTAAAGTCCGGGAGTCTAAAGCAGGTAAGCGGTATTATTATAAACAGCATCATTTTTAGGCCAGGATTTAATTCCCCTGATATTGAGAGAATAAATGCCATAAGCCCACCTAAAACTGCAAATGCCACTTTCTTAGCTACATGCTTATATACATCTTCGTCCCCTGAAGCTAATCCAGCTTCTAAAAGGAGTTGCTTAGTTGATTTTGGATCTATATGCTTATATATAATAGAGGTAATTGGGTCAACAAGCTTCATAAGATTTTCTATTAAGCTACTTTTTGGCTCTTCTTGCTGTACTTCATTATCTTCAGGCTTTTGTGACGTAATTTGTCTTAATCTTGCTTGTACTAGATCTTCATCGGATTCTCCAGTAAAAAGAAAAATAACATAACTTATACCTGCTGCTATGATTATAAAAAATAAGAAATCCATACGTTGAGTCCTTTGTAAAAAGTTGTGTTTTATACTCTAATATCAGTTATTTTATTGATAATCACATAACCCATGCCAGCCATCATAACTGCAACGACCAGTGCAATTTGACCCGGTAAGGTCTTGAACAGAGGTTCTAAATATGTTGGATTCATTGACCATATAATGCCACCAATAGCAAAAGGTGCAATAGCTAAAACTAAGCCCGATAGTTTAGCCTGAGCTGTCTGTGTTGCTATTTGTCCAAGTAGTTTAAATCTTTCTCTTATAGTGTAGTTTAAAGTATCCAGTATTTCTGCGAGGTTACCACCAATTTCTCTTTGAATTAAAACTGCTGTGATAAAAAATCTTAAATCTATACTCATTGGTAAATTGTCTGCCATTCCTTCTAATGCGTCTCTTGTATCTCTACCCAGACTAATATCATCAGATGCGACTTTAAAGA
Organism: Candidatus Melainabacteria bacterium RIFOXYA2_FULL_32_9; assembly: GCA_001784615.1. Lineage (NCBI taxonomy): Bacteria > Bacillati > Candidatus Melainabacteria > Candidatus Melainabacteria bacterium RIFOXYA2_FULL_32_9. Next base: position 5,824 of record MFRQ01000063.1, on the reverse strand, counting down.
TCTGATTAACCGGTTCTGGCATCTCTTTAGATACCATTTGAAATGCCGATAATAGTGAGTGTCCTGCTCTTAGTGAGCTTGATATAAGATCTAGTGCATCAGGAAATTGGCTTGTAAACATATTGTATCTTTTTTTAATTCTCATTTTAACCATTACAGTCGGGAATGCAGCTGCAAGCACTGCCAATATTAAATATACAAAGAATCCTGCTGGATTTAGCGTTCCTAATATAAAACATAATAATGCAGGTATTACTGATATCATTATAAAAACATCAGCTTTCAAATTTATATCTGCTATTTTCAATTGTTTTTTTAATAAGTTAAAAAAATTGAACCTGCAAAGAAATTCTCCCAGAGCTTGGAATTTATATTCAGAATCTTTAATTAATTCATTGATTTCTACCTTTTCCATTTCAGCCATTATGGGATTTTGAGATTTAATTTTGGAAAGCCTAGCTATTGGACTAGATTCTTCTTGCTGTCCAATATTAAGTATTATATAAGTGACTGCTACGCCTACTATAATTGATAAGAGACCATATATCATTTTTCAGCCCATTGATCTATTTTTTTAATCTATTCATTAACGAGTTATTACCCTTGTTTTCTGGCGTTTTAGCTGGTTTATTTTCTTGTGATGCAACAGAATTTGGCATTGCTGGATTATTTCTATTACCTTCTGTGAATTTTTGAGCCTTTAAGTTTGGCGGCTCATTACACAAATAGACAGGGGGAGTTTTTGCGTCAAAATGCTCTGGTGGTAAAAATATGCCTTTTGCCTTACATTTATCTAAGAATCTTGGCCTTACTCCTGTTGCAACGTGACATCCAACGACTTTAGTATTTTCATCTATACCATATTGCTCCCAGCGAAATATGTCTTGCATAGTTATAATAGTACCTTCCATGCCGACTATTTCTGTTATGTATGTAACCCTACGTGAGCCATCACTTAGTCTGCTTGCTTGTACTATAAGATGAACAGCTGAACTTACTTGCTGTCTTATAGTACGCTCTGGCAACTCGATTCCTGAGAACATAACCATGGTTTCGAGCCTGCTCAATGCATCTCTGGGAGTATTTGCGTGTAAAGTTGTTAAAGATCCATCATGGCCGGTGTTCATTGCCTGTAACATGTCTAGTGCTTCAGCTCCACGGCATTCCCCTATTACTACACGATCAGGTCTCATACGTAAGGAGTTGATAACCAGATCTCTTGCAGTTATTGCACCGGTTCCTTCTATGTTTGGTGGTCTTGTTTCAAGTCTTACAACATGTTCTTGTTGAAGTGATAATTCAGCAGAGTCCTCTATTGTGATAATACGCTCATCGTCAGGGATTCTGGCAGATAAACTATTTAGTAATGTTGTTTTACCTGCACCTGTTCCTCCTGATATTACTATATTCAACCTTGACTTTACTGCTGCCTCAAGTGTTTCCGCCATTGCAGTAGTCATAGAACCCCATTTTAATAAGTTTTCCAGACTAGCTGCATCTGCTTTAAATCTTCTTATAGATAATGATGCTCCATCAATTGCCAAAGGTGGAATAATAGCGTTGACCCTTGATCCATCCGGCAGTCTTGCATCTACCATTGGTGATTTTTCGTCAATTCTTCTGCCTACTTTTGATACAATTCTTTCAATA
>MFRQ01000063.1:0-4165 GCA_001784615.1 Candidatus Melainabacteria bacterium RIFOXYA2_FULL_32_9 | reverse complement strand
AAATGTGTATTATTTTTGAAAGTAACATTAGTTTTATAGAGTTTACCACCTTTTTCCACATAAACATGTTTTGCTCCATTAACAAGAATATCAGATATAGCAGGATCAGCTAAAAGTGGGTCTAGTGGACCATAACCTTTTATTTCCTGCAATATACCTTTTATTAGTGTTTCTCTTTCGCTTTTATTAAGTGGAGTTGATGAAAAGTCTGTTAATAATCGTTTTTCAATAAACTGCCTAATAAACTGAACCTGTTCATTTTCTGAATGATTTTCCCATGTAGTAATTGAATTGATTTTTTCAATCAACAGGGCGTGTAATTTGTCTTTTATTGTTTGCAATTCAGATAAATCTGATTCATATATGGCTAAATCGTCTATTTCACGTGCTGTTATTGGTTTATTTATTTCTGTATTTTTATTTAAACGGTCTCTTAGTGACATAGTTTACACCTTCCTATTTGCCCGAACTTAGAAATTTACCTATAAACGGGATTTTATCAAGACCGAACGAGCTAGAATTCTTGGTTAACTGCCTTACTGTTTTTCCACGTATTAAAACAGTATTGCTTAATAGACATGCTAAATCGTAAAAATTCTGCGATATATTTGAGCTATGATCTATCTTGGCAATGGGGACGCCCCTATTTATTGCTGACATTACGATAAAGTAGTTATTAGGGATTTTCCAGTATACAGGGTGACCGAGTGCTTCTTCGACGTCTTCGACAGTAATTTCTTCGTTTGGTAGATATCTGTTTATGACCAGTTTAATTTTCTTATCACTATAGTCAAGCCTGCTAAACAAATCCAAACATCTTTGAGTATTTCTGATAGAAGGCAAGTTAATCATAGATACTAGCAAAATGCTGTCAGAGGCGTCTAATGCACATAATGTTTTACTATCAAAGCTACTGCTTGTATCAACTACTATATAAGAAAATACTGACTTCATTATGCTAAGTACAGAGCTTATCTGCTCAGAAGTGATTTCCTCGGCTTGTTCTAAGTATGGTGGGTCTGCAAGGATGTATAAATCTTTGTCTTTATATTTTTCCAGTGAGCTTAAAAGGAATGATTCATCAATTCTGTTCAAATGTGCAGCTATATAAGCAATGTCAAATGATGGAGTTATATCTAAAAATGTAGTAACATCTCCTAATTGTAAGTTTAAATCAAGTAATGCAACTCTTTTTCCTGTGACTTCAGCAAGACTAACAGCAAGATTTGCTGCAATAGTTGTTTTGCCTATTCCACCCTTATTGCTGAATACAGTAAATATTTTTCCTGTTTGTCCATCTTCTTGTTCACTATATATAAGCATTTTAGCTTTATCAAGAGCTTTGCTTAGTTCATTTACATTAATAGGTTTTCCAAGGTATTCTGTTGCACCTGCTTTTAAAGCTTTTATTACGATATCAGAATTATTTTCTGTTGATGTGACTAATATTATGCAAGATCTATGTTGTATATTTATTTTTTCTATTATCTCAAGGGTCAGGTCACAATTATCGGAAATATCAATAAATACAATTGGGGGTCTTTCTTGTATAACCGCGCCATATCCTGCTGTAAGATTATTAAAATCACCAATTATATTGATGAAATTAAATGCCGCAAGTTGTTTCTTGAGATTATGTCTTGCATTATCTTTGCTATCGATAATAATTACAGGGATTAGATCCATATTATACTCCGTTTACTAGATTATCTGATTTTATAATTTTTGGAGTTACGAATATCATTAATTCAGTTTCGCCTTTTCTGAATTCTTTACTGGAAAATAATACTCCTAAGATTGGAATATCGGAGAGAAATGGCGCCTGGCTTCTTGATGACACAGTACTATTCTTTTGTATTAAGCCTGCTATTATAAGTGTTTCTCCATCATTAAGCTCTACAGTTGTGTTAACTCTTCTTGTTCTAATTCCATATATAACTATGCCGTTTGGCTGTGAAACTGTTATTGTTGTGTCTATTTCATTGACTTCAGGATTTATTTTAAGTTGTATTTTGCCTGATTCTTCCAGGATATCTGGTGTGAATTTTAAGTTTACACCTACATCTTTATATTCATAGGTAATCTGTCCACTTTGTGCATCCACGCCTGTTGGCACAGGAACCTGTTGGCCGGCATTAAAACTGGCTTCCTGCTTATTAATTGCCACCAGTTTAGGTTCTGCAAGTATTTTAATCATGCCTTCAGATTCATTTAAAGAAATAGAATTTGTTGTATTTAGTATAGGCAGGTAAATATTTGAGAGTTTAATGCCTGGTCCAATGCTGCCACCTAGACTATTTGATATTTCAAGATATTTAAACGGCTTTTTAAATTGTGAATTAAGGGGATTTAAGAACTTACCACCGGATGTTACACCTACAGATTTATTTCTTGTTAGATTTCTATTAGCTTCAGCCACTCTTATTTCTAGTACAACTTGCGGGGTAGGACTTTCTGCTAAGTCAACAAAATTAAAACCGTAAGCTGTAACAAGGTTTTTGATTTTTTCTTTTTTAATTGTAGAGGAAATTTTTCCTGAAAAAACTGCATTTGCAGGTGCCTGGCCCCCTGTAGCATTCTGTCCTTGCGTTGAGGTGAATTTTATATCAATGTCTTCATCTGGTGCTATATCTTTTAGTGCTAATAAAAGCGCTGTTGTATCATTTTTTACGTTTAAATCAAAGAATACGGGATCACCTTTTTCACCCCATATAATCAAGCTTGTGAGGCCTGCTGTTCTCCCATTTATCAATAATTCTTTTTTTGAAAGCATTATTACGTCAGCAAATTTAGGATCTGCTATTGATATTCTTTTAACCGGCTCATCAAGTCTTACTAATTGTGATTTTCCTACAATTGAGATTAATTGAGAAACCCCGCCACTAAGAGTGGCTTTGCTTTCTGAATACGGTGAAAATTTCTTTAAATAATCTATTTTATATTCAGAGTTTGTTCCATAGTTAATATCGTTATTTACAGAAATAGGGTTGTCTTCAACCTCTCTAGCATTTTGCACAGCAAGGCAATTATTATTAGCTAAAGATAAAGCTAATAATGCAGTGATTGTTAATATGATTTTGTTAGGTATTTTGGTCATTTCGTTTATTCCAGCTATTCTAATCATTAAATGTTACATCAGACTTAACATTTGCCTGTATTAATTCCACTTTTTGAGGAGGTTTTGAAGCTTTTTTAGGTGTCGCCGGTAATGGCAGATCTCCTATATTTTTACCATTAATTGGAGGTAACATACTATTAGGGATTGCCGGAGGGTTAAAATTTATAGGAAGTTCTGCGTTTCTTGATAGTGATTCAATTTTTGGTTTAGGTTTATCAGCTACCTTAATTACTTCATTATCATGAGTATTTCTTGTTACCAACTGTAATTTGCCTTTAACCATTGCTTCTACGAGTTTTTGTGTTTGAATGGCAGGTAGTTCAATCGTAATACCTGTTATTGTTTCAATTGGTTTTTGTCCTTCAACTGATGATGGGACTTCACCTTTTTCAAATGATATAATTTTGACATTTTGTACTATGAGCTTACCTTGATGTTCAGCGCTTTCTTTTGATGCTGCTACTATATCAAGTTTTGATCCGATATTTATGTATGAAGCAAAACCCTGAATATATTCTATAGGAATAGTTATTGCTCGTAAGCCTTGTGGGATTTCCAGGGTTTTTGTCTGTAGTTCTTTTAGTAATGGTGTAGTGATTGGATCGTTTTCATTTATGTTTTTATTGAGTGTAAACCCAATAATTGAGTCTATATTTTTAATATGTCCTGGTGGTAAGCCTGTTATTTTAAATTCTTTAAGATCCAGTGTCTCTTTAGTAAGTTTAGTCCCGCTTGCCAGAGGCTTTTTTGCAACTACAATTTTGATCATATCAGGGTCACTTGTAGTTTTATTGAGTGCAGAGCTTGCTGTATTTTTTAGGGAATTTATGAGTTGATTTTGTTCTTGTAGTTTTTTATTGTAATTGCCTAGCGTGGAGAAAATTATAAAACTCACAACCACACCTATTGTGATTGCGATAAGCAACTTCCGTTTATTTTTTTTTGGGCGCATTTATAGTTTAACCTCTACAATAACTCTTCCTCTAATTTCTATATCGGATAAATTTTAAAAAACTTTAGTTTGTGAGTTTAAAAAATTTGTAAATT
>MFRQ01000062.1:5735-18041 GCA_001784615.1 Candidatus Melainabacteria bacterium RIFOXYA2_FULL_32_9 | reverse complement strand
GTTCTTTCTAAAATTTTTGTCGGATAGGTTCTTAGTTATGCATTGCTTTCTAAGTAGCATAGATAATTCATAAAAAAATGCCAATCCTAAAAGGATTAGCATTTAAGCAGTATGTTGAGCAAGTATTGAATTATTTAATATCTAAAACTTTCAAACCATTTACTGTAGCTACATTAACCAGTTCATCAATGTTGTAGAAGCGACAGCTTTCAAGTAAAAAGCGTAGTTCAGTCCACATATTTCCATCTGTAAATGGTTTTAGAATATCAGCAATATTATCTGTACCTATTCCAACTGTAACTCCATTTGGAATCAACTCTTCTACAGGGGCAATAGAGTTATGTGTAGGAGAGAGTTCTTCTGATCTTCTGGAATCAATCCATGCTGTAGGACAGGTTATTAACATAACATCTGCTTCAGCCATCTTTTTATATACTTCTTCACGATAAACAGCAGGATGTGCACTTAAAGAGATCGAATGAATTGCTGTTACTCTGCCTTGCATGCCGTGTTGTACTGTTTTATCGATAAGCTGTTCTGTTTCTTTCTCTTTTGCGGTATTGAATTGATCCACATGAACGTGTACCGGTTTACCTAATCTTTTTGCTGTTTCCATTAATATATCTAAGTGCTCAGCTTCGTGCCCTTTATCTTTTGCAGGCAATCCACCAATTATATCCACAAATTCAGCACCAATTTCAAACCATTTACGTGATTCAGGATCAATAACACCTTTAAGTGTTTGATTAACGAACTTCAGTCTAATGTCAGAACCATAATTATCCTTAATAATTTGAGCAGCTCTTATAGACTTATCTTCAATAACCTCATCTACATCAATAAATGAACCTACAGCCTGAACGCCCTGTTCAAGCATCTGATCCAAAGCAAATGCCATTCTGTCATAAATCTGATAAACTGTTGAATTTCTCTTGATTGAATCAACAAGATACCATTTTTCCTTTAATGTCGCATTTGCAAGATGTAATGTTTCTGGAGTTATTGTATATGCTCTGTCAAGATGGGCATGGGTGTTAACAAAACCGCCGTTCATATTAATTTTGGCTATAATTTCCTCCCTCAAAAAATCAACGTATTTTGCTGGTTTTCTTAAGTAAGACACGTTATTAAGCCTTTCTTGAATTGCCATATAATACCTCTTTCTATTTATTACTTAATTTGATTAATCTAAAATCCATAAAAAAATTCCGGATAATAAACCCGGAATTAATAGAAACAAATAAATAATTTAAATGCCTTTTTATAAAAAAAGAGAGGAAATCAATATCCTCTCTAAAAACTTTTATATCAATAATTGAAATATTTAATGAAGTTGAAAATCGCTCAACCTTATTAACTATTCGATTCGCTGTCTTAAAAGTCAAATTTATTGGCCTCTCAAAAGTCTAAATGATAAATGCTAAATTGATATTAGATTACTCTATTATTCTATACATGTCAAGTGCAGAAAAATATAAATTTAATTAATAATCTTTTTGAAATAACTTGTTTCCAGTATGTCTGCGGCTTATTACTTTATGCTTAATGTTACTTAAAATTAATTTTGGTGCTTGATGAGAATAATATTTAATGATTGATAATAGATTTCTAATAATCACCGTCATTACGAGGAGCGAAGCGACGTGGTAATCTTTCTAATGTTCACCAGATAGATTGCCACGCACCTTCGGTGCTCACAATGACAATGCATGTTATTAGAATGATTGATGACTTATAAAAGTGACTTTGTTACTTTGCGGTGATAGTGCGTATTATTGGAAAGATTGATGGCTTAAGACAGTGCGAAGCACCTCGCAATGACATACTTTATTATTAGTGTATTTTAACATTTTCTAGGCAAGCACCTTAATTTCTTAATCATTTTCTTTAACATAACATGCCAGAATCTCACCATAATACAAAACATGATAATCTTTCTCAGCCCCATAAATCTCTTCAACCTCATCTGACATAATAAATTGAGAATTCAGAGGATGTTTATAAACAATTTTGCATTCTAAATGCAAATCACATTCTCCAATTATAGGAGTTGAAATCTTCTGAGCTTTTTCAGGGGTTAAATTACATACCTCGAATTTATTTATTTCCCTGCCTGATTTGGTTCCACATACTCCTAATTCTTTCTTTAATTGATCACCTAAAGGAAAACTAACTGTAAATTCATTTGTATTTTCAATTAGCTTGTGAGTATATCTTGAATACCTGACCATAACCATAAAAATTGGACGTCTCCACATATATCCAAGAGATCCCCAGGCAATAGTCATAGTATTTAAATTACCATTATTATCTTTAACAGTTAAAAATGCTCCTTTCATAAGCTGATCAAGCATTTCTTTTGATAATTGATTAAATTGTATTTCTTTCATAGCCGCATTTCCTTATTTTTTATGATGACACACTGGATTCTATTTAATGAACTATTTGAAAAATCCTATTTTTAAGAGATCTTCCAGATTTCCTGAATCAACTACATCAGAAATGTACTTATATAAAGTATCTAATTTCTCCTGATCGAGTTTATCAAAATGCTCTACTGCTTTTGGTAATTTTATATCGCTCGTGAGCTTTATGTTCAAGAAATTATCATTTATAACTACGAATTCATTATATGCATTAAAAATATTAATAACCTGCTCATCGACTTTAAACGGTTTTTTACAAAAATACTTATAATCTCTGTCGATTTGCTTGAAAAATTCAAGCATAAAGTTGATTTCTTCTGTATAATCTCTCGATTTCAATTCTTCTTCAGTTAAATCATCAGCAGGATTATCAATAACCTCTTTAGGGCTATCTTTAAATTTATGATGAATAAAAGCCCCCCATAATATGCAGCCAAGGTAAAAGCCTGCACAGTTATTAATAAGCTGATGAATCCCTGACTCAGATAAGCTTAATTTGAATTTTTTCTGATGGGGAGCTTTTATCTGAGCCAATTCCTCAACAAACGGTAAAATAGCTTCAGGAAAATAAATTGTATGTTGTGAATATCCGGGATCAAAAGGTACCCCACTAGCAAATTGATTCATTATATTTACCTCTTAAATAGAACAATGACACTTTTGTTACTCTGTCCCAAAATTATGATGATGGGGATATGTTATTGGCTATGCACCATTTCAATTTGAAGGTGACAAGGTCACTTTTCTAAGTCATCACTGGAATGATTGAAGACTTAATTATGTGCATTAGCACCGACGGAAATAATATACCCCCAACTAATGAGACATTCCATTAGTTATAATCTCAGCTTTTATTATCTTTATATTACCACTCACATAATTCACAAATTATTGTTCAATTATAAAAAATTGATTTTCTCATTAAAAATAAACGATAATTTAATTAAGCAAAAATAGCATCATACCTGAATTAAACACAATATCAAATCAAAATTATTTATCACCTAAACTATACTAAAATATTATTCTATTTCATTGATAAATTAAGTATAATACTAAGCACTCATCTAAAAAATTTAGCTATTAACTACTCAACAAGCTCATTAGCAATACCCAAATTCTTATATATATAGGAATAATCTTATCAAGAAAGGATCTATCAAGTAGAAAATGAGTACTCATTTAAATGGACAAAATATAACAAGCTTTTTAAAGAGAAATTTCAGACACTTCAACGCCGCTTCACTCGTTGATGCAGCAGAAGGTTATAAAAAACATATAGATAATGGTGGAAAAATGCTGATAGCTCTCGCAGGAGCTATGAGTACAGCAGAACTGGGTATATCCTTAGCCGAGATGATCAGACAAGATAAAATTTCCGCAATTAGCTGTACAGGTGCAAATTTAGAGGAAGATTTATTTAATCTGGTAGCGCATGATTTCTACAAAAGAATTCCCAATTATAGAGATTTAACCCCTCAACAGGAAGAAGATCTTTTAAAAAATCATTATAATCGTGTTACAGATACATGTATTCCTGAATCAGAAGCAATGAGAAGGTTAGAGAAATTTCTTGTTGAAAAATGGTTTGATGCCGATAAAAAAGGTGAAAGATATTTTCCACACGAGTTTTTATACAGCATTTTAAGAGATAAATCTCTTGAACAATATTATCAAATAGATCCCAAAGACAGCTGGATGATTGCTGCTTGCGAAAAAAATCTTCCCATATTTGTACCTGGCTGGGAAGATTCAACAACAGCAAATTTCTTTGCCTCTTACTGTATAACCGGAGAGGTAAAAAATCCAAATACTGTTCGTGGTGGCATAGAATATATGGTTGAATTGGCAAAATGGTATAGAGAAACATCTGCAAACAGTTCAATAGGATTTTTCCAAATAGGCGGTGGAATTGCAGGAGACTTCCCTATTTGCGTGGTGCCTATGATACATCAGGATCTTGAAGAAGATGCTCCATTATGGGGTTATTTCTGCCAGATTAGTGACTCAACAACCAGTTATGGCTCATACAGTGGCGCTGTACCTAATGAAAAAATCACCTGGGGTAAATTAGGAGTAGAAACCCCAAAATTTATGATCGAATCGGACGCAACCATAGTTGCTCCATTGATTTTCGCATATGTGTTAGGAGTATAAAAAATAATCAAGGAAGGAATGGTAGGACTATGAGAAAATCTGGACCAATACCAGTCACAAGCCAAAATCCAAGATTAAAACAAGCAGCTAGATCAGGGATAAAAACCAGGAAAAAAGTTAGAAGAAAGAACCCTTTCATCCGTATAAGCCTTATTGTTTTAACTGTTGGACTTATTGTTAATGCTTTTACAGGAAAACCTTCTGAAACCAACGCAAGAATACTATATAACGGATCAGAAAAATCAACAGAGTCACAATATAAAGAAGTTAGAGCAAGTCATATATTGGTTGGTACAAAACAAGAAGCTCTAAAGCTAAGAAAAGAGATTCTTGAGAATAAAGACTTTGCAAAGTCTTTTGCAAAAGCAGCAAAAGAAACATCAAAATGTCCTTCCGGTGCTCAAGGCGGTGACCTTGGATACTTCGAAAAAGGAATGATGGTACCTGAATTTGAGAAAACTGCTTTCGACCTTCCTATTGGTGAAATTTCTGAACCTGTTAAGACTGAATTTGGCTGGCATTTAATTATAACCACAGATAAACGCTAAAACTCTTGGTATATCTACTTCTCAATATTTATTTACCAAATAATTAGTACTTTGACCAATAAATTATGGAAATGGGAATGTTTTCGTAGGAGCCTTTGTTTCATGTCAATTTGTGACACAGTCACTTTTCTCAGTTACCAATCATTCCAGTAATGACCTAATTAATGTGCGTTAGCACCAGCGACGGAGAAAATATTCCCACTCATACGGTCAATCTAATAGCAAAATAAATTGACTGTTATTAATTATTCCAATTAACTGATTTTCCTGGTTATATGTTCATAGCCGCATTTCAGGACATTCTTATTTCTCGAAAAGACAACCTTAAGCCTGTCTGAAAAGCTAACAATTGCAACGCCAATAAGAGCTATAGTTCCTCCTATCAAAGAAAATATGGTAGGAATTTCATTTAAATAAAAGAAAGCTATTAATATTGTAAAAGGCGGTACTAGAAATAACACTGTGGACATGCTGGTCACAGAATATTTAGATATTAATTTAGACCAGACCAAATAAGATATAGCTCCTGGCATTATCCCTAAATAGGCCACAGCCAGTATAGAAATATTAGAAGCTGTTTTTAAATCCTTAATTAAAGACCCGCTATAAAACATTAAAAATAGCGTACCAGCCACAAAAAAGTATAACGTTAATTCTAACGGTGTATATTTTTTTAATAGTTTTTTCTGGATTACATCAAATAAGCTAAGTGAAATTGCAGAAATCAAGATTAAAAATACACCTGGTGACAATCCCAATCCAACATTTTCACCCATGGCAATTAATAATATACCTGCAAAACTAACTAGAATACCTATCCATTTACCAAGATTAACGTATTCTTTCAAAAGAATACTGGAAAAAATTGCAACAAAAACAGGATATGTATCTAATAACATACTTGCAGAACCGGCTGTCACAGTAATCTGTCCTTTATTCAAGGCCACATGGTATAAAGAAATACCTAAAAAGCCACACATCAGAATGATTGGCACATCTTCAACTTTTGGTAATGATATTTTCTTCGAAGCTGCATAAGCAAACAAAATGAAAGTTGCAACTGAAAAGCGTAATAAAGCAAGACTTTCCGGACTAAAACTGTAAAGACCAATACGAATAGCGGTATAAGCCGATGACCATACCAAAATAAGAAACAATACTGTAAGTACAAAGAGTAATTTTCCCTTACCCTGCATAATTAGTTTCCTCTATTTGCCCTACAATATTATTGTGTCACTTCAATTTGAGCAATTTCAAGTTTTATTTCAGGCTTTTCAAAAAAACTTTAAGATATAAAATCCTCAAAATATTGACTTATCAACATATATCCAGTAGACTAACTCCATAAACAAGCACTCAACTTAATTTAAAGCAGGAAAATATCATATGGCATGGTTATATTTAATACTAGCGGGCTTCTTTGAGATTATCTGGGCTACAGGCTTAAAATATACAATAGGATTTACCAGAATAATTCCCAGTATAGGAACACTATTAGCTATGATAATAAGTGTTTATTTGTTATCACTAGCTACAAGATCCCTTCCTATAGGTACATCATACCCAATATGGACAGGTATAGGTGCAACAGGTACAGTCATAGCAGGTATAATCTTATTTAACGAGCCTAAAGATTTAACCAGAATGCTTTTTATTGGATTAATTGTAGTTGGTATAATTGGGCTAAGATACACTTCAACAAATTAAGTTAATTATACAAATTGAGTAAGATCTTCAGCAGAATGATATCCATTTTGAGGCTCTACATTATGTATCATTAAGCCATAAACGATACTATCAACTATTGCAAGATATGTAGCCTCAATAATGTTTCTGCTTACACCTACAGTATCCCATCTGTTAAATCCGTCAGTAGTTTCAACATGCACTCTTGTATTTGCACTGGTTCCATCAATGCCATCCAGAATCCTTACTTTAAAATCAGCTAATTTAAACTGTTTAATCTCAGGATAAAGGGATCTTAATGCGCATCTTAGCGCACCATCAAGGGCATGCCCTGGACCTTCTCCTTCACTAACGGTATGAATTGTTTCTTTTCCAACTTTAATTTTAACCGAAGCTTCAGTGTTTAAAGCACTAAGACCTGTTGTAGTATCAGAAATTACTCTAAATCCTTTTAACTCAAAATACCTGGGCTTTGTGCCGAATATTTCTCTAACCATTAATTCAAAAGAAGCATCAGCATCTTCAAAGGCAAAACCCTGCCATTCAAGCTTTTTTATGTTACTAAGAATTTTTTTCAGATTTTTGTCATTTAAATCAATATCAAGCTTTAAGTGTGCAATTTTTTCTTTAATTGATGCAGTTCCTGCCTGATCACTAACAAGAATTCTTCTGGTATTTCCAACAGCCTCAGGGTCTATATGCTCATATGTACTGGAATTCCTCTTTACTCCACTGGCATGTATACCTGCTTTATGAGTAAAAGCACTCAGACCAACATAAGGAGCATAGTCATTAGCTTTTCTATTGGCTATTTCACTAATTTGTCTTGCAACATATACAAGATTACTTAATTTTTCACCAATAATATTTTGCTCTAATTTTACCTGTAGATTTGGAATTACCGAGCAAAGATTTGCATTACCGCATCTTTCCCCGTAGCCATTGAATGTCCCTTGAACTTGTATAGCACCAGCCTGAATAGCTATAATTGAATTAGCTACCGCTAAATCACCATCATTATGAGCATGAATACCGATATAAGCTTCGGGAAAGTGATTTCTTACTATTTCTGTAATTTCCTTAATCTCACTTGGAATACAGCCACCATTGGTATCACATAATATAAGTCTTTCTGATCCAGCTTTATGAGCTGCTTCCAGGCAGTCTAAAGAATATTTAGGATTATTCTTATATCCGTCATAAAAATGTTCAGCGTCAAAAAACACTCTTTTCCCCTGAGACTTCAAATAAGCAATGCTGTCTGAAATCATATTCAGGTTTTCTTCAAGTGTAGTACGAAGAGCATGTTCTACGTGGAAATCCCAGCTTTTTCCAAATAGTGTAATGACTTTAGTATCAGCTATTAAAAGCTGCTCCAGAACCTTATCCTCTTCCGGTTTTACATTTGCTTTTCTTGTACAACCAAAAGCAGTAATAACAGCATTTTTCAGGTCCATTTTTTGAACCTGTTGAAACACCTCAATATCCTTTGGATTAGCACCAGGCCAGCCGGCTTCAATATAATCAACACCTAATTCATCTAACAGAGAAACTATTTTCAGTTTATCATTTACAGAAAACGAGATTCCCTCAGCTTGTGAACCATCTCTTAAGGTTGTATCATATATTTCTAGCTTTTGGCTAGGCATAAAAAACTCCTTACTCTTCTACTGAATTTACTTTTTATTAAGTGGAATGTTTTTTCGTCACTTTTCAAAGGCTTTCTCAAAAACATTCCACTTAAATTAAATATGAATACTAGTGGACTGTTTCAAAAATAATGATGAGGAAGGTGTGTTCTCGTAGAAACCTTGCCTGTGCGAAGCTAACAGGCATAGTGACGGAGAGAATTTACCCTCCATAATTTGAAATACTCCACTAATTTTTATCACGATCGACAAATTTATCCTGTTTAAGCCAAGACATCATGCTTCTTAACTCAGAACCAACTTTTTCAATTAAATGATCTTCATCAGCTTTTGTTAACGCATCAAAGTTTGGTTTGCCATTTTTACACTCTTGTAGCCACTCTTTTGCAAATTGACCACTTTGAATTTCTTCCAGAACTTTTTTCATTTCCTTTTTGGATTCTTCATTAACTACTCTAGGACCACGGGTCATATCGCCATACTGAGCAGTATTACTTACAGAATAACGCATATCGGAAATGCCGCCTTGATATAATAAGTCAACAATAAGTTTCAATTCGTGTAAACATTCAAAATAAGCCATATATGGTGAATATCCTGCTTCAACCAGGGTCTCAAAGCCAGCTTTTACAAGAGCAACTGCCCCACCACATAATACAGCCTGTTCTCCAAACAAGTCTGTTTCTGTTTCTTCCTTAAAAGTTGTCTCAATTATGCCTGCACGACCTCCACCAATTAAAGAAGCATATGCAAGAGCTACATCTTTAGTATCTCCTGATGGATCCTGATAAATAGCTATTAAAGAAGGAACACCTCTTCCTTTTGTATATTCACCTCTAACAAGGTGACCAGGACCTTTTGGAGCTACCATAAATATGTTAACATCTGCTGGTGGCTCAATTTCTTTATAAAGAATACTGAATCCATGACTTACGCCTAAATATTGTCCAGGTCTAAGATTTGGCTTGATTGCTTTCTCATAAACTTCCCCATGAGTTTCATCAGGGATGAGAAGCATTATAATATCAGCCCATTTAACAGCATCTTCAACACTTAATACTTCAATACCTGATTGTTCAGCTTTCTTTTGAGAAGGACTTCCAACTCTTAAACCACTTCTAACATTAGCACCACTCTCTTTTAGGTTTAAAATTTGCCCATGTCCTTGACTACCATAGCCAATAACAGCCACTTTTTTGTTTAATATCTTATTTGCATCAATGTCTTTATCATAATAAACTTTTAATTCTGAACCTGTAATCATAATAATCCTCCATTATATAAGTTATACTTATTTACCAGTTTTTTCACTAAGCTGAATTTCTCTTGAAATAGCAACTTTACCTGAGCGAACTAATTCTTTAATACCTATTGGCTTTAATAATTCCAATAAAGATTTTATTTTACTTTCATCACCCATAGCTTCAAGTGTATAAGCTTTGGGAGAAATGTCAATAATTTTTGCATCAAAAAGCTCAGCTATTCGAAGTATCTCCGATCTATTTTTGTCCTTAGATGTAACTTTAACAAGAATTATCTCTCTATCGATACTACTTTCCCCAGTTATATCAACAACTTTTATAACATTAATGAGCTTATTTAGTTGCTTACTTATTTGCTCAATAATTGTATCATCACCAGTAGTAACCAGTGTCACTCTGGAATATTCGACATCCTGAGTTGGAGCTACCGTAAGACTTTCTATATTAAAACCTCTACCGCTAAACAAACCTGAAATTCTAGCAAGAACACCAGCTTCATTTTGTACCAAAACAGAAAGAGTATGTCTCATAATAATTTCCTCCTGGGACTACGAACCACTTGTATCATCTAGTAAAACTTTATCTATTGGGTCACCTGCAAGTACCCAGGGATAAACAACTTCAAATGGTTCTACAATAAAGTCTATCAAAACAGGTCCTTCTGTATTAATTGCTTCTCTTAATATGGGTTCAATTTCTTCTTCTTTTGTAACCCTAAAACCCGTAGCACCATATGCTTCAGCTAATTTTACATAATCAGGACCTGATATACAGGATTGAGAATAATGTTTGTCAAAAAGCTTTTGCTGCCACTGTCTTACCATGCCAAGATAACCGTTATTTATGATACACACTTTAACAGGTATGTTGTAGTAGACACAGGTGGCTAATTCCTGTATGTTCATCTGAATACTGCCATCACCGGCTATATTTATAACAAGCTTATCAGGATGGGCAAGTTGCGCACCCATAGCAGCAGGGAAACCAAATCCCATTGTTCCTAAACCACCGGAACTTACAAATCTGCGAGGGTTATTAAACTTATATAATAAAGCAGTCCACATTTGATGCTGCCCGACTTCTGTAGCAATTATAGGATCTTTATCCTTTGTTACTTCATAAATTTTCTCTATTACAGTCTGGGGTTTTAAATTATCAGACTGCACACAGGGCATTGCTCTTTTTTCTTTCCATTCATTAATGTTATTTAACCAGTTTTGTCTTTTCTCATATGACTTTTTAGCTTCTTCTTCATCAAGCATATTTAACATATCTTGCAATACATTTTTAGAATGCCCAACTATTGGAATATCAACAGGAACATTTTTACTGATTGAACAAGGATCTATATCAACGTGAATAATTTTAGCTCCACTGCAGAATTTTTTCAGATTACCTGTAATCCTGTCGCTAAATCTTGTACCAATAGCAAAAAGCACATCGCATTGAGAAACTGCTATATTTGCCCAGTAATTACCATGCATTCCTAACATTCCAAGAGAAAGTTCATGCGTACCGGGAATTGCACCCATACTCATTAAGGTATTTGCTACAGGCACTCGTAATGATTTAGCAAGTTTAAACAGCTCTTCACTTGCCTCGCCGGTAATTACACCACCACCTGCTATTATAACAGGTCTTTCTGCATGACAAAGATGCTTTAATGCCTTAGATATTTGCAAAGAATGTCCTACATAAGTAGGGTTATATCCTGGTAAATGAACTTTCTCAGGATATACAAATTCAGTCTTATTAACTAAAATATCTTTTGGAAGATCAACTATTACGGGTCCGGGTTTTCCTGTTGAAGCAATATGAAATGCCTCCTTTATAACCCTTGGCAGATCTTTTACATCCTTAACAAGATAATTATGTTTACAACATGGTCTTGTTATACCAACTATATCAGATTCCTGAAAAGCATCATTGCCAATTAAATTCGACGCAACCTGTCCTGTAAAGACAACTAAAGGATAACCGTCATAATATGCATTAGCTATACCAGTTACAGCATTGCAAGCTCCTGGGCCGGATGTAACCAAAGCAACACCAGTTTTACTAGAAACCCTTGCATAACCTTCTGCCGCATGAATTGCTCCTTGTTCATGACGAACAAGATAATGCATTATTTCTTTACAACCATATAATTCATCGTATATTGATAATATTACACCGCCAGGATAACCAAATATTTGCGTGACACCTTCTTTTTTAAGAGCTTCTATGAATATCTGAGCACCAGTCAAAACTTTTATATCTTTTTCTGCCTTGTTTGATGTCTTAGTCATTAAATCCTCCAGCGTATATATATTCAAAAAGATAATTAATGCATAATTAACTTATTAAATAAATCATATCTCAAAACCAAACTCTGCCAACTAATGATTTATCTTCCAAACACAGATTATTAAATGAAATCCTAGCATAAAATCTAATATTTACTCAACAAAAAGAATATTTTAAAAGAAAAAACAGTAACATAAATTTGCAAAAGGATTGTTATTATTAAAAACTAATATAAATAACCCTTTTTGACTAGAAATCAAACCTATACAATTTAAGTATAAGTGTAAAATAA
>MFRQ01000062.1:0-5724 GCA_001784615.1 Candidatus Melainabacteria bacterium RIFOXYA2_FULL_32_9 | reverse complement strand
TGCTACTTTCTCCTTATGGCTATGAATCAGGCCGCTATGCGATAAGAAACCTGGATAAAGATATTAAGCAAAAAATTCAGGTCAAATCACCTGTTATAATTGATGGTGGTACTAATAAAGGTGATTTGACATATAAATTTTTAAGAATGTATCATAATAAGTGTACAGTGCATTGTTTTGAACCAATACCTGAATTAGCAAAAGCTTTGGAAGATAAGTTTAAGAAATTTGACCAAGTAACTATACATAACAAAGCTCTTGGTGATGAAAATAAAAATATCTCATTTTATGTTACTAACTTTAATCCAGCATCATCAGTCTTAAAACCTGCTGAACCAAGTTATACAATCAAGCAAACTATAGATGTGGACCAAGTAAGACTTGATGAAATCTTAAATAGCGAGATTGATATCTTGAAATTAGACTTACAAGGATATGAAATTCAAGCACTAATAGGATGCGAAAAGCTACTCCCACAAACTAAGCTAATTCTCACGGAAGTTGAATTTGATACATTATATGAAAATCAGCCACTTTTTGGGGAAGTTGATACGTTTTTAAGAGAAAAAGGCTTTAAATTATTTAACTTATACGACATTTATACAGATGAAAATGGACAATTATCATCTGCTGATGCTTTATACCTTAATAAAGAATATTTTTAATTTTTATTAACCAGATTTCACAAGGGTACTACACGTGTAGTACCCTTGATTATTTCCCCTATAAAGTCTTTGGTTGATCTATATACTGTTATTTTTATAAAATAGTTACAAAGCAAAATACAAGAAATTTTAAAAAATGAATTGAAGCACAACATTTTTATGCTATAGTTTTTTGTAGATACTTGAGGAAGAATATATTCGTGAGGAGATTGAGGTGTGAGCACATTTTTAGATATTACTACTCGAGAAAAACATTCTGTAAATACAGATGATGAGCACTTTCCTGGAGTAAATAACACTTTAAATCAGGTTAATAATGAAAATACTACTAATATTCTGGATAATTTAAGAAAATCATTTTTAAATACTCAGGAAAAAGAAAATATTTTTACACAGAATTCAGGTTTAAATATATTTGTTAGCAATATCATTGATGATAAACAGGATATTATCGATAATTTATCAAAAGTTATTGATGAAAAGCTTGAGAATATAGATGGAAAATTATATAAAATAGACGAAATTATAGAAAAATTTGCCAAATGCAAAACTGAAAATGAAAGATTAAAATCAAAAATATCAAACCTAAGAGATGAAAACTATGTTCTAAAAAATGAGATTGGAAAGTTTAGCAAACTGGCTTTTAGTATATTTTTTAAAAAAAGCAAGCATTAATTTTTTAATTTCAAGAATTAAATATAAACAGCTAAATGCTTAAAAACTCAAAGTATTTGTATATCAATACTTCGAGTTTTTTAAAAAGTATCTTCATGAAAATAGACTTATAAATTAAAATAGTATTAAAAGTTCTTATATAAAAATTTTAATTTTTGGTAATTAGAGCTATACCTGTAAAATAAAAAGGATAGAAAATGGAAAAGTTAACAGAAGTGAGAGCAAGCCATATATTGGTTGCCACAAAAGAAGAAGCTGACAAAATTAGAGAAGAGATTTTAAATGGTAAAGACTTTGGACATGCCGCAAGAAAAAATTCCAAATGTCCATCAGGGTATCAGGGTGGTGATCTTGGATTCTTTAAAAGAGGAAATATGGTTGCAGAGTTTGAAAATGCAGCTTATACCTTACCAATTAATGAAATTTCAGAACCTGTAAAAACACAATTTGGTTGGCATTTAATCATGGTTACAGATCAACGTTAATTCCAATTTTAAAGCTTGACTGATCTAACTTATTTTTATTTAAAAAACAGAAGCCGCTCTCAAATGAGAACGGCTTTTGAATATATCATTAAAGATTTATGTTCCTATTTGCCAACTATTTAAGTACTCAACCATAGCAGGTGTTAAAGTGTCTATTTCAACTCCCATTGATTTGAGTTTTAATCCCGCAATGTCAAGATCAACTTGTGCAGGAAGAACATAAACTTGATTTTCTAATTTACCTTGATTTGTCACTAAATGCTCAACAGCAAGAGCCTGGTTAGCAAAACTCATATCCATAACACTTGCAGGATGCCCTTCAGCAGCTGCAAGGTTAACTAATCTACCCTCGCCTAATACAAGCACTGATTTACCATTTTCTAAGACGTATTCCTCTAAAAAAGGTCTTATTTGTTTAATCTCTTTAGTTACAGTTTTAAGACCTTCTAGGTTAAGCTCAAGATCAAAGTGACCTGAGTTACATACCATAGCGCCATCTTTCATTTCTTTAAAATGGGATAAGTCAATTACGTGTCTATTTCCTGTAACTGTAATGAATATATCGCCTATTTTAGCAGCTTCATTCATTGGCATTACTCTAAATCCATCCATAACAGCTTCAATAGCTTTTATAGGATTAATTTCAGTAACGATTACGTTAGCACCAAGACCTCTTGCTCTCATAGCAGTACCTTTACCACACCAGCCATAACCGACTACTACGACATTTTTTCCTGCAAGAAGAATATTTGTAGCTCTAATTACTCCATCAAGAGTACTTTGGCCTGTACCGTATCTGTTATCAAAGAAATGTTTTGTCTGAGAATCATTAACAGCCATTGCAGGAAAAGCTAATTTATTATCTTTTTCCATAGCTTTTAATCTTACAATACCTGTTGTTGTTTCTTCAGTAGTACCAATAATATCTTTAATTTGATCAGGTCTTTCTTGAATAAGAGTTGCAACCACATCAGAACCGTCATCAATAATGATTTGAGGCTTATGATCAAGAGCCAAATTTACGTGCCTTGTATAAGTAGCTGTATCTTCACCTTTAATAGCAAAAACAGAAATTCCATAGTCTTTAACTAAAGATGCAGCTACATCATCTTGTGTAGAAAGAGGGTTTGATGCAATTAAAATAGCATCAGCTCCACCTTCTTTTAATGTAATTGCAAGATTTGCTGTCTCTTTTGTAACATGGCAGCAAGCTGCAATCTTAATCCCCTGTAAAGGTTTTTCTTTAGAAAATCTTTCTCTAATAAACTGTAAAACAGGCATATCTTTGTTTGCCCACTCAATTTGCTTTTTACCTTGATTCGCAAGATTAATGTCTTTAATTTCATATTTCACTTGAGCGTCCGTCATTACCATTATTCTTCTCCATATTTACTTGTAAAACGAATTTAGTAAATAGTATAACAAATAAATAATTTTAAACCAGTCTAAATTAAGTATTAAAGTTAGCCAACAAAAATAAAATAACACAGTTTAGCTAAGTTTTTTACCTTTAAAAGCCAAATACAATATTTGAATGATGTCTTCTAACCTTTGTCCAATTAAATTTATGTTAGGAAATATTTCCTGACCAACTAATCATGATCAAAAAAATCGACTGGGAAGATAAGGGTTTTAAATGGATACTAGAGAAGGTATCATGACAAAAACAGCGAGTCAGAAGCAAAAAAAGCTTTCTGATTCAGATGTAGATAAACTCTGGGCTCAATATGTTCTTGATAAGAATAATAAAGAGACCAGGGATAAGCTTATTGTTCAATATATTTATCTTATTAAGTACGTAGTCGGCAGATTAAGAATGAATCTTCCTGGTTCTATAGCGACTGATGATATAGCAGGCTACGGTGTAGAAGGTCTAATTGATGCCATTGAGCGTTTCGTGCCCAGCAAAGGAGTCAGGTTTGAGACCTATGCCCTTATGCGTATAAGAGGCGCCATCATCGACAGAATTAGAAGTCAGGACTGGGTTCCAAGAGGAACACAAAGAAGATTTAAGAAAATTCAAAACGCAGTACTAAAATTACAGCTCAAACTAGGTAGGGCTCCTTCAACAGAAGAAATTGCCATAGAAATTGAAACAACAAAAGAAAAAGTTGAAAGTACAATGGCAGAAATGGAAACCAATTCTCTAGTTTCCCTTTACGATAGTAGAGATTCTTCCTCTTCTGAAGGCTTAGAAATAATCGATACTATACAAGATACTAACGCACCAGACCCTTTAACGCAGCTAGAAGCTACAGATGTCAAAAAAGAACTATCTACAGCCTTATCGAAATTGCCTGAAAGAGAAAAAATGATTCTAGCACTTTATTACCATGAAAATATGACCCTAAAGGAAATCGGTGAAGCTATATCTATCTCGGAATCAAGAGTTTGTCAGCTTCATGCACAAGCTATTATGAAATTAAGGAAATTACTAACTACAAAAGAATTAGCAACAAGAAAAATAATAAAATGAATCATGAAAATATAAAATTAGCATACGGAACAGCATATTCATCCAATACAAATGGATATGTTGGTGCTGTATTAATAACAGATTACAAAGGATTTCCTATTGAATTCAGGCATACTGATCCTATAATACCAACTAAAATACAGCAAGTATTATACGGAGAAGGACTTGAAAAGTACGTAAAAGTTGACGTAATACTAGATAGCCTGCTTAAGATTTTATCAAGTAAGATATCCGTACTACTTGTACAAGATGACGATCTCTTAGAATATAAAACTGATAATGTAGTAATTATTAGAGTTTCATCAACAAAATCTCCTCCTTTATCTCAACCGGGAGAGATTTCCAAGGTAAAGACATCAGAATACTTGCTACAAAACTCTCATTCGAATAATCCTGTCAGATTACAGTTCAGCACACACTTTAACTGTGAAGGTGAACAATTTAGATCAATTATAGAAACCCTGACGGAGTCTGGTAAATTTATGGATATTGATGAACCGCTCAATAGAGTATACAAAACTCTAGAATTAGTATGCAATCAAGAAGTTTAACTTTCATATACAGGCTACTTCTAACAGAAATCAGCCTAAAAAAAATATACTTTTTCCTGTTAAGAAAACTAACAGGACTAAAAACTATTGTGCATTCTCATATTTTTAGCGAATTTCCAAATACAATAAACCTATTAGACCTGCATTCAAAAGATATTAAGACGAAAGAACTTAATCCAATATATGTCCTCATTAGACAAAAAACCATTGAATGCAAAATAAACTTTAACAATATTAAAGACTCTCTAAAAATCAATTTACCCGGAATCCATGAAATTCCACCAATCTATACTATGATCAGGTGGAGACATACGGATTTAAGCGTTATAACCCAATGCAGAAGCTATTTACTTGGATTATCAGCTAAAATAAATCTTATTTTAAATCAAGATTTCTCCCTTAAAACAGAAATCAAAGTAAAAAAGATAGATGAAGATGCTATAGAGTTAGATAGAAGAGTAAGAACGACTGAAGAAATTATTGAATTATCTCCATACGTACGTAAAGCTAAAAAAGGCACATTATATAAAATACCTATAATCAAAAAGCCATTATACAAGCTATATTTTACAGATGATCAAATGAATGATTTTAAAGAAATCCTTGCAAAACAGGCAAAAACAAGAAAAACTAATATTGAAATTGTCAGTATTTACGACAAGTTAAATATAGAATATTACTCTTCAATCAAGCAGGATCAAGATAGAAAAAACTTAATTTGCTATCTAAACAACAAATTAGACATTATTAACAATAAGGTTATGTACCATCTGGTAATTGGCAGAAAAAAAGATTCCCAGGAAGTAATAAAATCATTAGCTTTGTTAGAATAAATAGTAGTGCTACAACGTAAACTGAGTAACTAAGAACCC
>MFRQ01000061.1 GCA_001784615.1 Candidatus Melainabacteria bacterium RIFOXYA2_FULL_32_9 | reverse complement strand
GAAACTTAATAAATAATAAACTCTATAATGGAATAAATATACACACAAAGAAGTATCTTGGGGATGAGAAAAATAATAAAGAATTTAATAATTATACTGTCTTTTTTAGTTATAACTAATCCTGTATTTGCACAAAAGATAGAGAAATTAACCGTTTTTCCTGTCGATGTGCCAGTACAGGGAACTAGTATTACTTTATATCCAAATATATTGCAGTTAATTTCAAGCGATATAGTTAATGCTTTAAGTAAATCGCCTTATTTAAATGTAATTGATCTTAATTCTTCCGAAAATATAATTAAATCTTCTGGATTACAGAAGAAATATCAAAAGCTCCTTTATGATTATAAAACTACATATAATATTGATAATGACTCTTGTTCATTAATAGCTAAGAAAATGGGAGCAAGCAAGATTCTTTTTGTTTCCGGTGGGTTCGATTTACAAAGTCAGATAATGGATAGAAGCTTATTATATAAGCTTGATATACCAACTGGAAAGCCATTAGTGCCACATTACAGACTTAATGTAACACTTACTCTTTTCGATCCTCAAACTGGCATTATAGTATGGGAAGAAACTTATAATAAAAACTTTAGAACTGCTGATTTTTCACTTCCATCTCAGTATTTTACTGAAAATGTCGTATCTGTAGAGAAAATTAAAAGATTTTCTTATGAACTTTCAGACAAAGTTGCACTTAAAATGGCTAATATATTTGGTGTCTCTGAGTATACTGAAGTTAACAGCAACATAATTTCAACAAAAAATAATATTAATAGCAATATACAACCCACGGATGGACAAATGACCAAGGAAGGTCATCCTTTACCTGACAATGATTACCCTTTAAACAAAAGAATGGATAACTACAAAAATTGGGTTAAAGAAAAATTACTTGATGAATAGTCAATAACTTAAATAAAAACGTATTAAGGGCCAATTGATAATTGACCCTTAATACGTTTAATCATCATTTTTATTTGCAAATACCTTATTTATAACGCTATATTCTTGATAATAATTGACAGGATCACCAATTGCCGTTTTAAATACATGCTCAACCTGAATAAATGCTCTTACAACTTCAGGATCAAACTGTGAACCTGCACAACGTTTTATTTCTTCAGCTGCGACTTCATGGGGCAATCCCTGTCTGTAAGAACGATTAGAGGTCATAGCATCATAAGTATCAGCTATTGCAATAATTCTTGCAGGAAGAGGTATTTCTTTCTCTTTTATGTTCTTAGGATAACCACGTCCATCCCATCTTTCATGGTGACAACTTAACCAAAAAGAGACATTATTAAGCTTCTTTATTCCGTTTAATATCTTTTTACCACGTTCTGGATGCAATTTGATGATATTATATTCTTCATCAGTTAATTTTCCAGGCTTACAAAGAATGCTTTCAGGAACGCCAATTTTACCAATATCGTGCAAAAGTCCTGTCATCTCTATTTCTTCCATAAGAATCTCATCAAGCCCCATTGCTTTTGCGAGAATTAAAGAAAACAAGGTTACTCTATGAGAATGCCCGTGAGTATAGGTGTCTTTTGCGTCCAAAGCACTAGAAACTGATTTAATGGTAGTAAAGAATAACTCTTTAAGATCCTGTAAAAGAGCATTTTTACTTAGAGTTAATTCATAAGCATTAATACCGTTTCTAATAATCATCTGAATTTCATCTGTATCAAACGGTTTTGATATGTATTGGAATAACTCACATTTATTAACACCATCTATCATAGCGTCAATGTCAGTGTAACCGGTTAAAAGCATTTTTATAATATGAGGATACTTATCGGTGGTTTTAGAAAGGAATTCAGTACCTGTCATACTAGGCATGCGTTGGTCACTTACTATTAAAGATATATCGTTACCAATTTTTTCAACTATTTCCAATGCTTCCTGCCCATTGGAAGCGGTTATAATATTGTAATCTCGTCTTAAAGTTCTTTTTAAAAGTTGCAAATTATCAATTTCATCATCTACTATAAGCACGGTATGCTTAATTTGTTCTTTGGCTATAGTAGAAATGATATGTTGAAACTTCTCAAGGTATGAATTATCAAGTATTTTCTGGATTTGGCTCATTGTGTATCTTTTACCTATTCTCTCTTAATAATTTCTGTTATATTGAAGATATCGGCATACAATAAAAATAACTTTAGGTTATGTTAAGAAATTTGAAATTCTTTTTTAAATTTAACCTTAAAGAACATATTTTTTATCAACAGAATAGAGGAGTTTGTTATGTGGAGCCAGATTTATGAACCAAATAGAACTGTAATCGGCAAGTTTTCTCATAATGATGACTTGATTGAAGTGTTAAACAAGTTTTGCGATGAAAATAATATAAAAGTTGGCTGGATATCCATAATTGGAGCCGTAAGAGAAGCTAAATTGGGATATTACGAGCAAGAAAAGCAGGAATATTCATATATAGAACCAAAAGGGCCTAATGGAGAAAAAACTTTTGAAATAGCTAATGCCACAGGTAATATTTCAATCAAAGAAGGAAAACCATTTGTACATCTTCATATTACTGTTACAGATAAAGACGGGAGAGCTTATGGCGGCCATGTAATGCCTGGAACTATAGTTTTTGCCGGGGAATTTCTGATACAAGCATTTAATGGCCAAGATCTGATAAGAGTTAAAGATGACAAAACAGGCCTACCTCTTTGGCAGTCCTGATTTAAAATAATAAAACTAAAAAATCTTGCAAGCTAATCCTTGCAAGATTTTAAATTTAAAGACAATTTATAATTTAATCTATATTCTTTCTATTACAGTTTTAATCAATTTAGTAAAATTTTGTTTTGTTTTTCTGGATGTTTCAATAACTTCATCATGATTTAAAGGTTGATCTAATATACCTGCTGCCATATTGGTTATACAGGATATTCCTAGAACTTTTAATCCCATATGATTTGCTGCAATTACCTCTGGTACAGTTGACATGCCAACAGCATCAGCGCCAAGAGTTCTTAGCATTCTAATTTCAGCAGGTGTCTCGTATGTAGGACCTGTTACAGCAATATATACTCCCTTTTGTGTAGGTGTATTTAAATCTTTTGCCGTATTTTCTGTAAGTTTAACCAGTTCTTTGTCATAAGCATAAGTTAAATCAACAAATCGTGGCCCCAGTTCATTTAAATTTTTTCCAATAAGAGGGTTATTTCCCATTAAATTGATATGATCTACGATTATCATCAAATCTCCCGGATTAAAGTTTTTATTAATCCCACCGGCAGCATTTGTCAATATTAACGTACTAATACCAAGAGCCTTCATTACTCTGACTGGATATATTACCTCACTGATAGAATATCCCTCATAAAAATGAAGTCTTCCTTGCATTGCTATTACTGTTTTAGTGTTTAATTTCCCTATTACCAGATTGCCTGAATGGCCTGTTACAGTTGAAGCCCTAAAACCAGGAATTTCCGAATAAGGGATTTTTATTCCTTCTATTTCATCTGCAATATCACCTAACCCTGATCCTAATACTAATCCTATATTAGGAATTGCATTTAATTCTGACAATTTAGATTTTATAAAGTTTACTGATTCTTGCATTTTGACTTACCTTAAATCTTTGATATAACTAGTTTAACATACAATCAAAATATAAGGTAGCCTTGTCAAATTTGTAATATCAGAAAGAATTTCAGTCATTATCTTGTTAAAAACAGTTTTTGCTCTTACTTTACAGTTAATATTAATGTTTATAATGGCAAATAGGCAGAATAAACAAGACTGGACCACTCTATATAGTAATTAATTTGTGTTGCAGATGCAGTTGGGATATAAACTCTTTCCTGACTTTCAGGTGGAATGCATATTGCTGCACTTATTGCAGATTGAATTATACAAGGATAGGTAACTATAACTATTCTTTTCTGAAAATTCTTTTTCACAAGCTGATTTATAATATTTTTGACTCTAATATTTAAGTTAATGGTAGATTCTCCACCTTCCTGAGAAAAATTGCAAGGATTTTTCTTGTACTGTTCAAACAATTCAGGATATTTTCCCTCAATCTGCTTCAAGGTCAATCCACCCCAAATACCTGCTCTTCTTTCATACAGGGTATCTAAAATTTCAAAATCATTTTTTGTATTTTTGGAAATAATTCTAGCTGATTGGATCGCTCTAGATGCAGGGCTTGTATATATTGTATCGATTTTTTGATCAGAGTTTCTTAGCCAATTGGCTAATTTATATATTTCTTTTTGACCTTTTTCATTAATTGGCGGATAATCTTCTACTTCATATAGCCTATTCTGGTCTGTATATATTGTAGAACCATGACTTATAAATATGATTTTGCATTTTCTATCAAACATATATTTCCTCAGATTTTATGCCATTTATTTCATTAATTACCATTGAAATAAGTAATTTAAAAGAATTTTTTGATAGCTAATCTAACTA
This sequence comes from Candidatus Melainabacteria bacterium RIFOXYA2_FULL_32_9, assembly GCA_001784615.1. Classification (NCBI taxonomy): domain Bacteria; kingdom Bacillati; phylum Candidatus Melainabacteria; species Candidatus Melainabacteria bacterium RIFOXYA2_FULL_32_9. The sequence continues at coordinate 16,592 of MFRQ01000061.1, read as the reverse complement.
AAATAATAGTATGATATTTCATAAAAGTTAAGTTTAATTATAAAATATATTATCTTCAAAAAATTTTTATTTTAAATAAAAATGCTAAACCTATGTTAGTATATTAAGTAAAATCGGATGATTTCCTTAAATATTGCATATCTTGTCTGAAATTGAGATTTCGTGGATAATAAAAATAGTATAAAAATTTAAAATGGGTTGTATTAAGTTATTTAATACTTTAAAAATTGAGTTAAATACGCACAAAACCTAGTGAAAGAGATAAAATAAAGTGGTTTTTGTTAATTACGCTGATCATAAAGTAAATTGTAAAATTGTTTATTGTGGTACTGGAGAAAGTGGAAAAACCACAAATTTAACATACATATATAATAAGCTTGATTCTGCAATCAGAAGTGAAATGACAAGCCTGGAAGGATTAAATGAAAGAACATTATTCTTTGATTTTCTCTCCATCAATCTGGGTGAAGTAAAAGGGTTTTCTACCAGTTTTAGCTTATATACCGCTCCTGGTCAAAAACAGTATAATGCTGCTAGGAGACTTATATTAAACGGTGTTGACGGTATCATTTTTGTTGCTGATTCAAGACTGGAAAAAAGAGAAGAAAATATAGAGAGTTTAAATGATCTAATTGAAAATTTAAAAGATTATGGTTTATCTTTTGATACAATTCCTATAGTTTTCCAATATAATAAAAGAGATGAGAAAAACATATTAAGTTTGGAGCATTTGGAAAAAGACTTGAATAAAGGCGGACATCCTAGTTTTGAAGCTATAGCAAAAGACGGCAGCGGTGTTTTTGCATCTTTAAAGTCTGTTAGTAATCTTATATTAACTAGTTTGCAATAGTTATTAAGATGAATTATGAGCAATATTTTAAAATATAAAAATGAAGAACAGGATAATAAATCAAATATTTTAAGCTTAAATACGCAAAATAAGCTGATAATTTTTGGTTCGCTGTTAAGCTCTTTACTAATTATTATAACTGCCTGGGTAATTATCGATAACACCCAGAAAACAATCCTTAGCAGTTATAATAATTTTGGCTTAATGTTGGCTAAAACGCTTGCAGTCAATGGAGTGGATTTGATTTCAGGTAAGGCTGAGTACTATAACAGGCTTAAATTAAACACTAACCTTGTTGTTAAGAATAATAGTGATATTGCTTATATTATTTTCAGAGATTCTGAGAGTAATATCATATATTCTACGAGGAATAATGAATATAATTCAGATGATGATAAGTTTACCAATGTAATTGAGGTCAGCCAGCCTATTGTTGCAGATGTTAATAACTCGAAACAGGTTATTGGATCGGTTCAGCTTGGATTAACCGGTAATACAATGAATATTGTCGGTAAGGCCACTAGGAATTTGATGGTTGTAATATTTACAGTAGCCTGGATTTTATCTATTGCTGCTGTTTTAATCAATACATTGCTTATTACAAGACAAATCAAATTACTTGTTGATGGAGTAAGAAGAGTTTCAACAGGAGAATTTGGTTATAAAATTGCATCTAAAGACTTATGGGGCGAAATTAAACAGCTTTTTGACGCTTTTAATGATATGTCAGCAAGGTTGAGGCAATATGAAGAGAAAAATATCGATCAATTAACTTATGAGAGAAATAAGCTTGAAGCAGTTCTTATGAGTATTGCAAACGGTGTTGTTGTTTGCGATAACTACGATAAAATTGTCCTTGTCAACAATTCCGCATTAAAAATGCTGGATGCAAAAATACGTGAACTACTAAACAGCAGAATTATCGATTATTATGATTCTAATGGTGAAGCATGTTTTCAGTGTGACATAAATAAATTCAAAGATACCCCGCTGGAAGAAATTGAATCAGGACCATTTATCTTCCAGGCTAATATTAATAGTGCTGTTGTTGAAGTAATAATATCTCCAATATTTGATTCTCACCATGATTATCTTGGTTACATAATAATCCTGCACGATATAACCAAAGAAGCAGAAATCAATAGAATGAAAAACAGCTTCATATCAAATGTAAGTCATGAACTTAGAACCCCAGTTACAGTATTGAGAAGCTATATTGATACTTTGCATAATTACAATAATGAATTTGATGAAAAAACAAAGCAAGAATTTTTAGCAATAATGAATCAGGAAGCAGATAGGCTAAATAAGACAGTAAATGATATTTTAGATTTCTCTCGTCTTGAAGCTCCTAATATAGTTTTAGAAAAAACCCTATCTGAAATAGGCCCAATAATAGAACTTACTCTAAAATCAATGCAAGTACTTACGGAAGAAAAGAAATTATCATTCTCGCTTATTATTGAGCCCAATTTGCCAAAAGCTATGATTAATCCGGAAAGCATTGAAAGAGTGCTCAAAAATCTCTTATCTAATGCTATTAAATATTCTTTTAATGGCGGCAGAATTAGAGTTAGAGCAGAAATTGATCGTACCGGTAATTATTTACAGATATCTGTTGAAGATAATGGCATTGGTGTTCCAGAAGAACATCTTGGTAAAATATTTGACAGGTTCTATAGGGTAGAAACAAAAGCTCACACTATAAAAGGTACTGGTTTAGGCCTTCATCTTGTCAAAATAGCAATTGAAAAACATCATAACGGACAAGTATACGTTGAAAGTAAGGTCAATGAGGGTAGTATTTTTGGCTTTAGGCTTCCTCTTCAGGACCAGGAATCAAAAGTTTAGCTTTAACTCTTTTACATATGGCTAAAGCTCAATATAGTGTAAAAAGTACCCTTATTAAACCTTAAAAATCAGGAGTATATCCTGAAGTATAAGTGTAAAATTGACAATTTATACGCTATTTGTCAATAAATTACTCTTAAGAGTAATAAGGTTTAATTCTCATGACTAATATCCATTTCTCCTTGAAACGGTATTATCTTAATGGACAAGTGAGGAAATGAACCAAAATTAAAGTTTGAGAGTTAGGAAATTTTATCTTTCTATTTTTTATTTTTAAACAAAACAATTAAAGAGACTATTTTTAAGCTAGACAATAGTTAAGCATGCTAAAAAGCTTAATTCTGCCTCATGATCTCTTCTTCCCTGTTGTAAACGGGGTTTTTTATTGCAAATTTTTCATTACTTAGCCTAAATTGCAACCTCCTTTCAAATTATGTAAAGGAGGCTATTTATTTTCACAATTATTTAACGTAATACTATATAAATATTATGTTATTATCTAAAGAAGATCGATTCATAAGGGGATAGAAATGGAAATAAAAGTTAAACAAGCTTCTTTAACAGATATAAGTTGTGATGTTCTTGTGGTAAACCTTTTTGAAAACACCAAAATTCCCGGAGGAGCAACAGGTGCTATCAATGAAGCACTTGATAATATGATTTCTTCTTATGTAATAGAAAAAGAAGGTTTTAAAGGCAAATTAAATGAGCTATACATTATCCCTACATATGGAAAGATTCCTGCTGATAAAGTTCTCTTAATTGGCCTTGGAAAGTCTGAAGATTTTAGTCTGAATAAAATAAGAGAAGTAGCTTCAACAGCTATCAGGAAAATAAAATCATTAAAAGCCAGGCATGTATGCACAATACTTCATGGAGCCGGGATTGCTGGATTAAATCCATTCGATTGCGCTCAGATGATAACTGAAGGAACAATTTTAGGATCATATAAATTTTCCAAGTATAAGTCTAAAAAGGAAGAAACTGAAGAAAATCCAGAAATAGAAAAATTTGAGATTGTTGAATTAGAGACCTCAAAAATTAACGATATTGAAAAAGGTATTGAAAAAGGGCAGATTATTGCAAATGCTACTAACTTTGCAAGAGATATGATTAATGAACCTCCAGCAATAGTAACACCAACTAAGCTTGCAGAAATTGCTCAATCTATTGAAGGTATTGAATGCACTATAATAGAAAAAGAAGAAGCAGAAAAACTTGGTATGGGAGCATTTATTGCTGTTGCAAGAGGTAGCGCACAGCCACCTAAGTTTATACATATGATATATAGACCTAAAGAACAGACTAAAAAGAAAATAGCTATTATCGGAAAAGGCGTAACTTTTGATAGTGGAGGTTTGGATATTAAACCTGCTTCCAGTATGGTTCATATGAAAGATGATATGTCAGGTGCTGCTGCTGTAATTGCAGTAATGAGTATTTTACCAAAATTAAATCCACAAGTTGAAGTTCATGGACTTGTTGCTGCTTGTGAAAATATGCCGGGTGGGCATGCTTATAAGCCTGACGATATCTTAAAAGCTATGAATGGCAAGACTATTGAAGTGGATAATACTGATGCTGAAGGAAGGCTAACTTTAGCTGATGCAATTTGTTATGCAGTTAATTTAAAAGTTGATCAAATAATTGATATAGCCACACTGACAGGAGCATGCCTGGTGGCTTTAGGTAGGATGGCATCAGGTATTATGGGAAATAATCAGGATTTAATTAATAATCTTATAAAGTCAGCTGATATAGGTGGGGAAAGGTTATGGCAGTTACCTTTATATGATGAATATAAAGAAACATTAAAGAGTCCTATTGCTGATTTTAAGAATTCAGGTTCCAGAGAAGCCGGTGCTTCAACTGCAGGAATTTTCTTAAAAGAGTTTGTTGATGATATACCATGGACACATATTGATATTGCAGGTCCTGCAATGCTTGATAAGGAAATAAAAGAGTTATCTAAAGGTCCATCAGGTGCAGGAGTAAGAACCCTAATTAATTACTTGTTAAATGTTTAGGTGATACAAATCACCTAACTTAAGTCACCAACTGTGGTTTTTGAAATGGATAGACTTAATTTAAAACTATAAGTTTACGTTGTAGCGTTACTAATGTTTAAACTAAAGGATATAAACTTTGGATCATAAACTTATTCTTAATAAATTACGTTCATTTATGAAGGAAGAAAGCCTTGATTTCTTCATAGTTAGTGCTACTGATGAATATTTATCTGAATATATAAAATTAAGCGAAAATTCAAGATATGCTATTACAGGCTTTTCAGGCTCCACTGGTGATGCAATAGTTACTTTAAAAGATGTTTTTCTATTTGTAGATGGTAGATATCACCTTCAAGCTGAAAATGAAACAGATAAAAGTCTGGTTACAGTTGTAAAAGTTGGAATGGACACATCTCCATCTGTAGCTTTAATTGAAAGAATAGCCGAATTATCAAATAAAAGTCAGAAAATAGGCTTCGTTAGTACAAAAATTAGCTATAATAATTTTAAAAAACTAGCTGAAATTTTTAAAATAAAAAGTCTTAAACATCAAGAATATGAATATGACCCAATTTTAAAACTAGCAAATATTGAAAGTGAAGATTATATAGGCTTAATTAGATATATTCCAACAAACCTATCAGGTCTTACAGCACAGGAAAAATTCAGTTTAATAAGAGATAAATTTGATAATATTGGCATTGACATATTTATTTTAGATAAATTGGAAGAAATAGCTTATATTTCTAATTTACGAGGAGATGAAATCCCTTATAGTTCAACTTTTAAAGCAAGAGCTATTTTATATAAAGATAAAATCATTATTTTTAGTGATTTAGATAAAATTCAGACAGATATTAGGCATAAATTTGGTAAGAATTTTGAATTTAAAGAAATAAATTCTTTTCTAACTTGCCTAAAAGACTTAATAAAAGGAGAGGATTCTCTAACTATAGGTTTTAACCCTCAAGTAATAAACTTATTTATATATAGACAGTTTGAAAACACAAAAAATAAACTGATTGAGTTAGATACTAGCCCAATAACAGAAATGATGATTATAAAGAATCAGGCTGAACTTGAACATATGCAAGATTGTTTCAGAAAAACAGATATCGTTGTGAATAGAGCAATAACCTGGCTCAACCAAAACCTCGAGAAAGGCTTTAAAATATCAGAAAAAGACTATGCAGATAAGGTTAAAGCTTTATTTGTCGAAGAAGGAGCTTATGGGCTTAGTTTTGAAGTTATAGCAGCAAGCGGTAAAAATACAGCTATAACTCATTATACTAACCCTGATCCTGAGAAATTTATAAGAATTGGAGAACTAGTACTACTCGATTGTGGCGCATATTTCGAAGGCGGTTATGCTACCGATATGACTAGAACTTTTTTAGCTGGAGGAGCAAAGGCTGAGGCTTCTAATGAAGCAAAAAATATTTATACAAAAGTATTAAAAGCAGTTATTAATGGTTTAAACCATAATGTGAACGAAGAAACGACAGGTTTTGATATTGATAAAACAGTTAGGAAAATAGTAACAAAAAATACAGATGAATCATTTAAATTTGCTCACGGTACCGGGCATGGGGTAGGAATTGCAGTCCACGAATCCCCTCCACGTCTAGGCCCCTCAGATGCATCTAAAACAAAGCTTTATCCAAATATGTGTTTTACCATAGAGCCAGGATTATACAGTGATAAATGGGGCGGAGTAAGGCTTGAAAATACCGTAACTATCATTCAAACAGAATCGGGCAGAAAAATTAAAACTCTAACCAGATCTAAATTTGATGAAAATTTAATTGATTATGATATGTTAAATGAACAAGAAATTGTGTGGCTAAAAGAATATCAAAAAAGAGCGATGGGTTAAAATGCAAGAAATCACCAGTGTTCAAAATCCAATAATCAAGGAAGTTTATTCTCTCCATCAAAAAAAGAGGAGAAATGAACTAGGACTATTCTTGATAGAAGGATATAAAGGAGTTAGTGAAGCTTTAAGTTCGAAGTTACAGCTAAAAGATATCTTCATAAGCAGTGATTTTAATAAACCATTAACAGGTTTTCCAGAAGATAAAATTTACAGAGTAAATGAGCAAATTCTAAAAAAAATCTCAACTACAGAAAGTCCCCCTGAAATCATAGCCACGGCTTATCAGTTAAAATTCTCAATAGAAGATCTTTTCAAGACTGATAATCCACTAATTTTATTACTAGAAAACATAAAAGATCCGGGAAATCTTGGAACAATAATTAGAACGGCTAAAGCCAGTGATGCTTCAGGAATTATTCTTACAGACGAAACTGTTGATATTTACAACCCTAAAACAGTAAGATCAAGCGCAGCTAATCTGTGGAAAATACCAATAATTTATATGAGCACAAAATCCCAAATAAAAGATAAACTAAATAAACTTAAGTCTAGTAATTTTGTAGCAACTGTAGTTGCTGAAAATAAAAAGCCTATTTCCTATTATGAAGTGGACTATAAAAAACCGACTATTTTAATGTTTGGTTCAGAAGCAGAGGGTCTTTCAGAGGAATTAGTAAATCAAGCTGATGAATTAATAACCATTCCTATGAATAAACAGGTAGAATCTCTAAATTTAAGCGTTTCAGTTGGAGTTGTATTGTATGAGGCAATGCGTCAAAGAAGATTTAAACAATAAAAGCATACACTCGGGTTTTATTAATAAAAACTCTAAACCTGTAATAAATAATAAAAATGAATTAAAAATTGGAATTATTTATTCTGCTGTTGCTTTATTATTTGCATTTACTTTAGGACTTCTTCTTTCCGGTTATTTAATTAAAGCTCTTCAATTACAAGTACCATTTACAATAAAGTTTATTCATTTTGCACCTGATGAGATACTTGTATCGTCATTAAAAATAGCAATTTTCTTTGGATTATATTTATCTTTTCCTTTTATTGCCTACCAATTTGCAAAATTTAAATTCCAAAATAAAAGTGAAAACAGGAAACTTTTTTTAATCCTAGTTAGTAGTGGTTTTTTATTGCTTACTTTTGGAATTTTATTCGCTTATTACGCTTTAATTCCCTTAATATTATTCTTTTTATTAGGGTTTAACTCAGATCTTGCAGTTACAAGTCTTAGTATTTCAAAATATGTATCTTTTTGTCTAAATACAATTCTTATTAGCTGTATAGCATTTGAGCTCCCAGTATTTCTTATGTTATTAATAAAAACAGACTTTATAAAGTCTAAAAAACTAACTACATCCTGGAAAAAAGTAATTATCGGATCTTTTATTGCTTCTGTTTTCCTTACTTCGTCAGAACTGTTTACTCAAATATTTTTAACAGGTGTCATTTTGTTTTTCTATGGGTTGGGAATTGCAACAACCAAAATTATTGAGAAATAATCTTTAGTTATTCAGTGTTATAAAGGAGTTTATATGGAAAAAATAACTGTAAAAACACAGAGAAAGAATGATTTAATTGATATTACATCAGAAATTAAAGGTATAGTTGAAGCATTAAATATCCAGAATGGAATCTGTGTTATATTTTGCCCCCATACTACAGCCGGAATTACTATAAACGAGGCTTTTGATCCTGCTGTAAAAGGAGATTTATTATTCAGTCTTAACAAAATGTCTCCTGATTATAAAGAATTCAGGCATACAGAAGGAAACTCCGATGCTCACGCAAAATCAAGTATAGTAGGATGTTCACTTAATTTAATTATCAATAAGGGTAAATTAATGCTAGGACAATGGCAAGGAATATACTTTGCAGAATTCGACGGCCCAAGAACAAGAGAAGTCTTAATACAAACTATTTCAAAGTAATTTAGGCTTTATTCTTTAAAATAAAATTTGAAGGATGCACGGTATGTACTTCAGTAGTATTAGGTTGGGTCAAACTTTTGCCCAACCTAATACTATACTTAATATCTTTTATAAATTAGCAATTTTTTTTATTGATATGTTTTTAAGTATATGAAATTATAAAAAGTTGTGAAAGAAGTTAAGAAATGGACACAAAAGCAATTTTAGGTATTGTTGGTGGTGTAGCAGGTACAGTTGGACTATCTTATGCAAAAGGCAAAGCTAAAGGATTTCAAGAAGGAGTAAAATTAGCTGTTGATACTTACGAAAATAATTTTAGTACTTTCGAATCTAAAGATTTCATATCTCGTCCATCGCTCACATTTGCGTGCTTAAAAAGCTTAAAAGAGCTGAGTGACAAGGGTTTCAATATAACTACTAGTTTAAAAATATAATTTAAATGATCTCTGTAGCGATTTCAAAATAAATTATTGGGGATTATTCCTGACTTTGGTGCAAGTTGCGCAAAGTTTTGTTATTGAACCTGCATTCATACACAAATAAACCACCTGCAAAGGGAATCTTCTTATAAACCTTGCAATCTTTTTCTAATTGTTCTTCCAGAGGCTTATCTAATTCAACTTCAACTGCAAAAAATGCTTTATCATATATTTCTCTAATATTAAAATAGCGCATATCAGGATCTCTCAGGCTCCTAATCATTAAACTTTTTTTATCTTTATTAAATTTATCAAAATAATAGCTGTAAGTTGGCGGGAATTTGTTTACTAAAATAATTGAGTTATCAGCAAGATTGCTAATTATGTAATTGCTTGCACTTCTCCAGTTTTGTTTGTATAAATCATAGTAAAATTTATATCCATTACCATTTATAGGTGATAAAAACGCTATAATTCCAAGCAAAGAAATAATAAAAATATAAATATTTCCTTTAATCTCTTTAAATCCTTGATTTAAAGAGATTAAAATCGCAATCAATAAATAAATAGAAGGGAGTAATATTATCAAATATCTTGGAATTAAAATAGGAGTGTGCACAGATATCAGGAAGAATATTAAAATAGGGAAAAATGATAAATACGATAAGCTTAATGTAGCAGAATCAAGCTTTAACCATTTTTTATAATCTAAAAAGATCTTTGAAAATGATTTTAAGTTAATAAGAAAAGGTATAAATATCAGTCCGATTAAATACTTATTAAAGACAAAGTTCAAAAACTCCATGAAAAATACTATTCCCTGATTGGCAATCCAGAAATTTCCCCCTGTTTTATCTTTAATATAGATAAAATGGTATAGAAACCAAGGCATAAAGAAGAAAGCAATTATAAAACTAAGCAAAAACACTTTTTTAAAGTTATTTTTAAACAATAATGCGGTAAAAATCAGATATATCAATTGAAAAAAGATGAGTGCAACGCCAAAATAGTGCAGATATGATATAATTATACTCATAATGCCATATATTGCAAGCTTACCTACTTGTAATTCAGATTCTCTTATTTTCCCTAATATATCGAGCCACAGTAAAGTTAAAATGGTTGAAAACAACAATAAAATGCTATAAGATCTCGCCTCTTGAGAATAATAAACAGCTGAGCCTGATAAAGCAATTAATATTGTTGCAGAAGTTGCTATATATTTATTAAAGAGCTTTTTAACTCCAAAATACATAAGGAATATAGTTATTATTCCAGCTATAGCACTAGGCAATCTAAATAATATTTCTGAATTACCGAACATTTTAACCCAATAATATGTGAATATGTGGTATAAAGGCGGGTGTACGTCAAGCATTAAACAATAACCAATTATACTTGCAATCTTTGGATATGAAGCAACGGCAGCTGTTCCCAGTTCGTCAAACCAGAAACTCTGAATATCAAGCCCATAAATCCTAAACCATATGCCAAACAATATTGCTGTTACAAGATAAACTTTATACGAATTATCACTCAATAAAAATTTTTTTATATTCATCTTATTAAAATTTTAACTAATAAATCTATCTAAAACTCTTTTAAATCGCTAATTTATATTTTCTTCATACTACCATGGAATAAACCAGTTTAACAAAATCCTGCTTAAATTACCCTTCATAAGCCCATTTTGATATAATTATATTGGTAAAACTTATTTTTTATGGAACTATGAAAACTAATATCTCACTAAAAGACTCACTATCTCTATTACCTGAAGCTCCTGGTGTTTATTTAATGTACAACCAGGAAGATGAGATTATTTATATCGGGAAGGCTAAAAGCCTTAAAAAAAGGGTGAAAAGTTATTTTGCAAAAAACCATGATTCTCCGAAATTAGTAGTCATGGTTCCTCAAATTGTCAGATTTGAGTTCATCATTACTGATTCTGAAATTGAAGCCCTTATTCTGGAATCACACATGATAAAAAAGCACAAACCCAAATATAACGTACTTCTAAAAGATGATAAGAAGTTCCCTTGGTTTGTAATTACCGGTGATGAATATCCAAGGATAATAATTGCAAGAAAAGTTGAAGATAAAAACAAAAAAGATAAATATTTTGGACCATATACCAACTCAAGAGCGATGTATTCAACTCTTGAGTTGATAAAAAAGCTTTTTCCCCTAAGACAATGTAAAAATCCAAGGTTTAAAGATCGACCCTGCATGTATTACCAGATAGGAAAATGTCTTGGCCCCTGTCAAATATTAACAACTGCTGAAGAATACAAGAAAGTTGTTAAGCAAGTTGAACTATTCTTATCTGGCAAACAAGTTGAACTTCTCGCAGAATTAAAAAGCCAGATGGAAGCTTTTTCAGTAAAACAAGAATTCGAGAAGGCTGCCAAATATAGAGATAGTTATTTTGATGTAATGAAAGTTGTTGAAAAACAAAAAGTTGTAACTGATAATACTAGCGTTAATCAGGATATTATTGGATATGATCATGATAATTTAAGAATGAGTCTTGTGCTTCTTAAAGTAAGAGACGGAAGACTTATAGGAAAAGAAGATTTTGACATCAAATTAGATCAAATACACTCACCGAAAGAAGCAATAATAGCTTTTATTCAAGAATATTACCAGATGATTGAAAAAAATGATATTCCAAAAGAAATATTGATCCAGGAAGATCAGGAAGAAGAGAATAGAAGCCTGCTTTCTGAGTGGCTTAGCACTAAAAAAGAGAATAAAGTGAATATTATTACACCTAAATTACAAACAAAGCATGAACTTGTTGAGATGGCTATAAAAAATGCCGCATCACACCTTGAAAATCTCAAATTGTCAGAAATGAGCAAAGTTCAGAATGATTGGAATGAAATAGGGTCTTATATTCAGGAAAAATTAAATTTGCCAAAATTTCCTTATAGAATCGAGTGTTTTGATATATCTCATATTCAGGGAACCAATACAGTTGCCAGTATGGTTGTTTTCATAAATGGTAAAAGCTTCAAATCAGAATATAGGAGATTTAGAATACGATCAACCCATGAAGGCAAGCCCGATGACTATGCTGCAATGAGAGAAGTCATAAAAAGACGTTATGCCAAGCTGCTTAAAGATAATATTGATTTACCGGAACTCATTATTGTGGACGGCGGAAAAGGACAACTTTCAGCAGCAAGAGAATCCCTGGAAGAATTAGGCTTAACAGATCAGCCTATAGTATCTTTAGCTAAAAAGTTTGAAGAAATATATCTTCCCGATGAACCAAAACCTGTTATTTTCCCGAGTAACTCGCAGGCTTTATTCGTATTTCAAAAAATCAGAGACGAAGCCCACAGGTTTGCAATAGCCTATCACAGAAAGTTAAGAGAAAATCAGGCCATAAAATCAATACTAGATGAGATTCCACAACTAAGCCTCACTAAAAAAAAGTTCCTATTAGACCATTTCGGTGATGTTAAAAATATCATGACCGTAACAGAATCTGAAATTGCGAGAGTTATAGGAAAAGCTCTCGCCCGTAAAGTCTATAAGCATTTACATGCAGCTAAATTAAATTAAAAAAACAGCATTATGAGGCTGTTTTATGGGAAAAGGTCAGAATCTAACTTATAGTCATCGCAAGGTGCTTCGCACTGTCATTGGTTAACAACCCTTACAGTAATACGCACTGTCATCGCGAGGTTTCTTTTAGAAACCGTGGCGATCTTTCCAACTTGGCTTATTACCTATAATTGTTATTTGGAAAGATTGCTTCGTCACTACGTTTCTCGCAATGACAAAAATTGATTAATGTTGTACATTTTTATTTCCTGAATATGTTCTTATCCACCTCAGAATGACAGGTTTACCTTTATCAGTCACTTATTTACCATTACCATTTTATGATTTTATTGAAATTACTTATCAAAAATTCTACTGAAAAAACCTTTTTATCTATATTATTTAGTCCTTAAATCAGTTAAGGCAAACTTGATAATATTTTTTAGATGATCTTCTACGTTAGATGCTGCTGACTTACAAGGTGTTTTGGGCGTTATAACCTCTATTGCTTCAGGGATAGCCTGAATTTTTACAGGTGTTTTGTCTATTATATCTCCGTCAGCCTGAACTAATATGTTAGGCCGACATTTGATTTCAACCTCTTTAACCTGATAGTGCTTGATTTTGCTTGATTTTTTGTCAAATTGTTTTGTGATTATTTGCCATAGAATGGGTAAATAATCACTGGTACGCTTTGGTGATATTACTATTACATCTAATAAACCATCTGAGAGTGAAGCTTGAGGTGCAATAGAAAACTTATTTCCAATTATATTTCCACTATTTGCGATCATAACTGTTAATGCTCGTACTTTAATTACTTTTTTATTATCAAGCTTTATCTTAAAAGAAGAGTATTTAGGTCTGATGGATTGCAATATGCCCTCAAAAAAGTAAGCTAACAGGCCATATTTTTTCTTTTTTTCACGGGATGTTTCATTAATAATTTTTGCATCAAAACCACAACCTGCCATAAAGGCAAAATATCTACCGTTTATTTTGCCTATATCAATTTTTTGGGTATGATTTTCAAGTATTATATCCATTGTCCTTGTTATATTTGCTGTTGGGATTCCAAGATTAGCTGCAAGCAGATTCCCTGTTCCGTAAGGTATAATCCCTAGTTTTGCCTTCGAATTTATCATGCCAGCGATGACTTCTATTGCTGTTCCATCGCCTCCTGCAGCTATAATAATGTCAAATTCTTTTTTTACGGCTTCTTTAGCTAAATCAACAGCATGAAGCGATTGCTTGGTCTCCCAAATCTCAAACTCAAATCCTGAGAATCGCTTCAACAATTCTTGCTTTAATAAATTGGTATCTTTATTTCCTGAAGTTGGGTTTATAATGGTTACTATTTTCATAATTATCCAAGACATTATTTAATCTAATAAAATATAACACTTTTTGAAAGCTCCTTAATCTAGACATCTAAATATATTTCAGTTTTATTTTATGTAAAATTTTGAAAAGAAAATTATTTAATCGGGTAAATTTTTATGATTAAATTACTTTAATTATATATGGGCTCTTAAAAAAGGTGGTTTATGATTGATAAGATAAAAGGTGTTTTCCCTCAATTCGCTTCAGTTTCAAATCCTCAACAGGTTCAAAAGGTTGGGTTTAAGCCTGCTGGTGAGGATTATCTGTCTAAAGCATCTGCGTCTTTAACACAGAAATATAATTCTCAGCCGGTAGACTATACTGCATTTAATGGAGCCAGAGAAAAGTTTTTAAATGGCCGTAGTTTATTGCAAGAAGGAGCTCTAGGTAACGAAGGTGCAGTTAATGGCACAGGCGGAGCAAAATTAAACTTCTTTGCTTAATTAATAATTTATAAATAAAAAAGATGTACTTTAAAGTACATCTTTTTTATTTTGATTGATTTAACTTTGCATAGCTTTCTCTATCCTTGAAATAAAGCTTTTTACGAGTTGTTCTTCCTGTAAACTGTTTGAATATTTAAGATATGTATTCAGAGTTTTAATTGAATCATTATATTTGCCTGCTTCTGCGTATGCTATACCTAATTCACGATAGGCTTCCTTAAAATTAGGATTTATTGTTAGAGTCATATTATAGTTTTCAATTGATTGCTGATAATCTTTGCTGTCTTGATAAGCTTTTGCAAGATTGAAATAGAATAGTGCAGCATTATTTTTATCTTTTTTTAGGTATTCAATAGCTTTTAAGTGAATATTTTGAGCTTTAAGATTTGCTTCTAAGGTTTTTTCCTGCTCGATTTGGCTTTTAAGATTGGTTATTTTAGACTGTAAATCCAGATAACTTTCGTGTAATGTCATATTATCGTTAATAAGTTGTGTATTTTTTTGTGAATAAGCAAGAAAGTTATCTTTTGTCTTGTTTAATTCATTAGTTAGATTGACTAATTGTAGAGATAAATCATTAATTTTTTGTTTATGGTTCATTGTAAGAGTTTTAAGCTCATTAATTTCATCATCTTTAGTGCTTAAAATCGCAACTTTATTGTTATTTATTTGCGATAAACTTTGAATTTTCTGCTCATAAGTTGCTATAAGAGTTTTAAGTTTATCTATTTCATTATCTTTAGTGTTCAAAGTTGTAATTACCTCATATTTATTTGGCTGAGATAATTCTTTTATTTGCTGTTCTTTTTGATCTAAAGAGTTTTTAAGCTGGTAATTTGTCTCCTGCAATTTTTCTATTTCATTTTGAGCAGACAAAAGTTGATATTTCATGTCTGAAATAATCTCTTTAAATTCATTTTGGGTATTTATGTTATTGGCTTGTGCTAAATGTTGCTCCGTAGACGGTCTTTGAAATTCAATATTTATTAAATCAGAATTTTTTTGAGGCATGCCAAAAGCCTGAAAATTCATTGTTAACAGAACAAGCAGTGTACCTGACAGGTACTTAGCAGTTGTCATCCAATTTCCTCCCCTAAAAATAAATAGTTTTTGCTACTAACTTGAATAATCAAATATGTTATTTTGAAAGATTGTATTATAATGTTAAAAACCTTACATATATTGTATTAATTGAATAATAAGAAAAATCTGCTTGATTTTTAATTACCCGACTTTCGTAATACCGGTTAAATATTGTTTTTTAAAGGATACAGGTTTGCAATGCAGCGTATAATACCACTTGAATTAGTCGGAAATGATAAGCTGGATTTTGATTTATATGATGAAAATGGTGAGGTCATATATCAAAGTGGAGATAAGTTTACACCTGATTTTTTAATGATGCTGAATTATAAAAAGGTGTATAGGAGAAGCGAACCTGTTTCTCTGGATTTTGAAAATAATCAGCCAGAAAAATCCCAGGGAATTAATGAATGTAAATCTGTTATTTCTGATACAGCAACGGACTTTCTTATTAAAAGTACTAAAAAAGTTCTCAGGGCTATTTATGATAATGAGCAACCTGATATTGATATTTGTGAGGCTGCAAGAAATACAATTGTAGAAGAAGTTGGCAGTAAAATAGAGCAGATCGAGTGTATAAGTCAGCTTAGAATATTTGATGAGTACACTTTTTCTCATACAGTTAATGTTTCTTCAATGAGTACAGCACTTGGAATTATTCTTGGATTTAATGAAGAAGATATTAAAGATTTAGCGCTTGGTGCACTTTTACATGATATTGGTAAAATGGAGATTCCAAAGAATATTTTAAATAAACCCGGAAAACTTGATCCGGATGAATTTAATTTTATGAGAAATCATTCAATACTTGGATACCAATATATTAAGAATAAAATGGGTTTTTCTGACAAAATCTCTCAAGTAGCTCTTGAACATCAGGAAAGATATGGTGGTGGGGGATATCCTAATGGGTTAAAAGGCAAGGAAATCTCATTATTTGCTCAAGTCACTGCCATTGCTGATGTATATGATGCACTTGTGTCAAACAGGGTTTATAAAAGAGCTATTGCATCTTCAAGTGCATTAAAGCTTATGTTATCTGAAGGCAGCAGTTCTTTTAATCCGTATATGCTTTATAAATTTATATATCTGGCAAATTATAAAGACACTGTTAATTTAGTTGTGGATGATAAAGACAAAGTTTAAAGTAAATTAATAGAATCTGCTTGAGAATTTA
>MFRQ01000060.1:4617-10476 GCA_001784615.1 Candidatus Melainabacteria bacterium RIFOXYA2_FULL_32_9 | reverse complement strand
CCTTAATAGCTAGCGGGATAGATCCTGACGATTAATATTATAATTTCAATCTCTCATGCTTCAGGATGACACAAGGTATTATTGGAAGGATTGAGGACTTATGACAGTACGAAGTACTTCAGGATGATAATACTAAAACATAGAATTGCTAAATCTTTCAGCTAATTAACAATTCGAGTTAATTAACAGGAATTATTAATTTTTCTGAAAAAGTATTTTCATACTAAATGTATGGAAGTTTCTTTTATTTTCATATTTTTCTTCAAGAATTCTTTGGATATCTAGGCTTGGAAAAGTTGGGCTGTGCCAGTTTCGTAATTCATGAAATATAAACGGAGTCTGATCAAAGATTCGAATATAATCTTCATAAAACAGCCTGTTACTAATTTCAGGAGAATGATAAGTTTGATAAAGAATTTGATCTAATATTCGTGGAGTATATTTATCTGTTAATATTTCTCTTAATTCTTGCTCGGCGTAAAGTAAATGAGCCCAATCAGGAATTATATTATCATTAAAAGTAATATATTTCTCTCCGGTAAATACCCAGAGATGATGCCCTTTATTGCAAGACCAAATAGGACCAAATAGAGAAGAAAGAAAGCCTTTAGGTTTTAAAATTCTATAAATATTATCCATAGCCTTCT
The DNA here is from genome assembly GCA_001784615.1 of Candidatus Melainabacteria bacterium RIFOXYA2_FULL_32_9. Classification (NCBI taxonomy): domain Bacteria; kingdom Bacillati; phylum Candidatus Melainabacteria; species Candidatus Melainabacteria bacterium RIFOXYA2_FULL_32_9. The sequence continues at coordinate 9,829 of MFRQ01000060.1, read as the reverse complement.
CAAGATTATTTATATGTTCAAAAGAATTTGTCGCAATTACTGTGTCAAAAACATTGTCCCCAAAATTATATTCACTTATATCTCCTATAATTACTTCATAATTATCATCTTTTATTGGAAAATAATTTGAAATATCTATACAAGTCCAACTTTTGGCATTTAATTCATCTATATACCCTTTAGGAAGTGCGCCTCCTACTTCCAAGACATTTTTATCTTTAAATAGGTTAAGCTTTTTACAATCTTCAATATGATTAGATTCCCAAACAGCAATATCTCTCTCATATTTACCAGCTAAACTCATAAATACCCCTAAAATGCTATGGATTTGTATTCACTGTCTTTCAACAATTGATCTTATTATATAGTTTACACTATATTTTTTACATATCACCACGTTTAAATTCGGCATAAACTTGGTCTTTATAGGGAATAGACTTTATAGCACCAAGGCCTTGAACTTGCATGCCAGAATCAATGCAAGCTAATTTTGCAGCTTCAAAAGGTGTATATCCTACTGTAATGCCGTGTAAAAATGCCCCATTATAGGCATCTCCTGCGCTAGTAGTATCTACTACACTGGTCACACAGGATGGAACATGGTTCATTTCTCCATTATAACCAATAGTGCTACCATCTTTTCCCATCTTAGTAACTACTGTATTTATACCTCTATCCCAAAAATACTTAATAATCTTATCTGGAGAAGAAATTCCAATAAGTTTCTCTGCATCATGAGAGGTATTCAAGAAAATTATGTCTACATAATCAATAATCTCTTCTAAAGCTTCTTTTGCTTCACTTATGCTCCAAAGCTGAGGTCTGTAATTTGGATCATAAGCAACCATACAACCTTTTTCTTTAGCTACGTTAAAGGCTTTTCCAACAGCTTCTTTAGCAGAATTAGATATAGATTGAGTTATACCAGTAGAATAAATGATAGAAGCTCTCTCAATATAATCTTCAGGAATATCATCCACTGAAAGGGTAGATGCTGCACTTTTTTTTCTATAGTAAGCAAACTGTTTTTCACCACTTTGCTGTCTTGATATAAAATAAAGCCCGTTATAACCATCAACTAATCTCACATAATTGATATCTATATTTTCTGCCTGCCAGGAATCCAGAAGAAAATCCTTAAAAAAATCATTCCCAACTCTTGTAATATATCCTACTTTTGACCCTAATCTAGCAGCAGCAACAGCAGCACATAGTGTATCGCCGCCATAATATTTATGCAATATTTGAGCATATGTGAGACTTTCATTAGTAGAAAGCTCTATCATGCTTTCACCAATAGAAATTATATCAATACTATCAGTCATATATTTCTGGTTTTACTCCCAAATGTTTAATCTACTTCGATAAATTTTAAAACTTAAATTTATTTAATCTGGATTTTACCATAAGGTCAAATTCATAAAAACTTTTCTTTCTTATTTATTTTCCAGATAATCATTTAGCTTATGAACAACCGCTTTTGCTCTGCTAGTTATTACGGAAAAGTTCTCTTCATCGAAATAAAAAACCTTGCCCATTCCAACTGCAACAGCGCCAGCCTTTAAATATTCTGTAAAATTATCTAGATTAACTCCACCCGTTGGAATTAAAGGTAAAAAAGGCATTGGAGTTAAAATATCATAAATGTAATCAGGCCCGCCAAGATCTTTTGCAGGAAATATTTTTATGAGATTAACCCCTAATTTCCAGGCATTATAAGCTTCTGTTGGGGTTGCAGCTGCAGTAATAATCGGAAGCATCTTCCCTTTACATAGTTTTATTAAATTCATTTCTGCAACCGGTGAAACAATGAGTTCTGCACCTGCAGAAATGGCATTTTCTGCTTGTGCTCCTGTAATAACAGATCCTGCTGCAACAGATACCCCTTCAATTTTAGATATTTCATCTATAACAACAGAAGTATCTATATGGCTCATAGTAATCTCAATTACTTTTAGCCCCCCATCAATAAGTGCTTTTGAAACATCAATGGCTCTTTGCACATTATTAGTTCTTACAACAGCAATAATTTTATTTTTTTCAATTTTATCTATTATTTTAGTTTTTTTCTGAATACCTTCAGCCATCATTCGGGAATTTCTCCTCTAAGATATTGCCTTAAAATAACTCTGATAGGAGCAGCCTCAGCTTTTATATTAATAGGGAGCGCTATAAGCTCATACTCACCTGGATCAATATCAGATAAATTTAATCCTTCAATAATTATAACATCATTTTCCAGTAATCTTTTATGAACAGGCATATCTGAATTGTATTTATCTAACGAATAATAATCAAACCCTACTAACCTGATATCTTCTTTAACTAGATACTCAGCAGCACTTTCATCAAGATAAACGTAATCTTCACTAAATCTTTCCATAGTCATAAGGCCAGAATTATTGGTTTTAAATAGAACTCTTGAATAATTTGAGAAATCCAAACTTTTTAAATCAGTTGCACTAATATAATCAGTATTTGGAAACTCTAAAACAATGGTTTTTCCAATTAAAATCTTTAAATCCAATTCGTTTACATTTGTTTTATCAGAAAACAAATGGGCTGGTGCATCAATATGAGTTCCTGTATGGACACCCATAGAAAGTTTTGATAACTCATATCCATCTTTAGAAATAGTTTTGACTTTTTCTATCTTTAATTCCGGATCACCCGGATAAACAGGAGTATTTTCACTTAAAAACATGCTTACATCAAAAATTCCTGGCATAATAAACTTCCTCCCAATTATTTTTCACATAATTATCCTACAAATACTTAGGATGAAAGTATCAACTAACCTAATTCTTTGTTTTAAAATAATGATAATTGTTAAAGGAATAATTAATTAATATTCTAGTTGCTACTTAAATAACTTGGATGTCATTACGAACCATTTAATATCAATTATTTCTAGAATCTTCCCTGTAAAGCAATCTCAATGCATCAATTTATGTAGCTGACAACTTGAATTAATTAATATTTTCTGTTAACAGCTTTTTTGTGAGCTGAAAACTCAATTTCATCATTTAATTCTGTTAGCTTAACATCACTACTATTTGTTCTTCTCAGGGCAAGGGTAATCAAATAATCTGTAAAATGTGGATTTTTAGGTAATAAAGAACCATGCAAATAAGTCCCAAAGACATTTTTATAAACAGCACCTTCTGTTTTATCCTTACCGTTATTACCATTACCTACTTGCACAATACCAAGAGGCTTTGTTTCACCTTGTAAATATGTAAGTCCACTATGATTCTCAAAACCTACTAAAGTATTTGGATTTTTAATATCTGTTTTTTTCAATTCAGAAAAATCTGTATTAATTGTTACATTTCCGATATATCTTGTATTTCCTGCAATGGTATAAGCATCTAAAATACTAATTCCAGGTATTTTATCCCCTTGATGAGGTTGATAATAATGTCCTAAAAGTTGATAACCGCCACATATTGCAAGGAAAACAGCATTATTATCTGCAGCTTTTCTTAAATTCTCTGCCTGTCTTTGAAGTTCACTCGCAACCATAATTTGCTGCTGATCCTGACCGCCACCAATAAAATAAAAATCAAACAAATCCGGGTCTATTTCATCTCCAGGATTTATTTCATGAACCTCAACATTAATATTCCTCCATAAACATCTTTGTGTAAAAGCTGTAACATTACCTTTATCACCATAAATATTTAGGAGTTCAGGATAAAGATGAGCAATATGAAGCTTCATAAATATCTCACAGTTATTACTGGGTTAATGTCTCTTAGAAAACCTGAAACAAATTAAATACCAGGTCTCATTCTTGTAGCTGCCTGAATTCTGGTAAGAGCTCTTGCAAGAGCCGCCTGAGCTCTGTCTGTATCTATATCTCTTGCACCAGCTCTAAGCCTTACTTCAGCTCTTTCTTCAGCAGCTTTAGCTCTCTGAACATCTATTTCCTCACCACGTTCCGCAGTTTCAGAAAAAATAGTAATATTATTTTCACTTATCTGAAAGATTCCACCAACCACTACAACAAGTTCATCTTGATTATCTTTTACATACTTAGTAATCCCAATATCTAAAGCTGTCATAAAAGGTATATGACCGGGTAAAATACCAAATTCACCATCAATAGCTTTAGAATATACAGCATCAACTTGTTCATCCACAAGTGTTCTTTCAGGAGTTATAATCTTTAAATTTAGCTTATTTTCTGGCATTTTTAACCTCTTGCCATTTTTTCAGCTTTTTCTCTGGCTTCTTCTATAGTTCCTACCATATAGAAAGCTTGTTCTGGAAGATCATCGTGTTTGCCTTCAAGAATTTCTTTAAATCCTCTAATGGTATCTTCAAGTTTAACATACTTTCCAGGTATACCTGTAAACGTTTCAGCAACAAAGAACGGCTGACTTAAGAATCTTTGAAGACGTCTTGCTCGTCCTACAATAATTTTATCATCTTCTGAAAGTTCATCCATTCCAAGAATTGCAATAATATCCTGTAAGTCTTTATATCTTTGAAGAATTTGCTGAACGTCCCTTGCTACTCCATAGTGTTCTTCGCCAATAATTCTTGGATCAAGTACACGGCTTGTACTTGCAAGAGGATCAACAGCAGGATAAATACCTAGTTCAGAGATTTGTCTTGAAAGAACTGTAGACGCATCAAGAAATGCAAATGTTGTAGCCGGAGCAGGATCAGTTAAATCATCAGCAGGTACATAAATAGCCTGAACGGATGTAATTGAACCTTCCATTGTACTGGTAATTCTTTCTTGCAGCTCACCCATTTCTGTAGCTAATGTTGGCTGATAACCTACAGCACTTGGCATACGACCAAGAAGCGCTGATACTTCAGAGCCTGCTTGAACGAATCTAAAGATATTATCAATAAACAAAAGCACATCTTGTTTTGATACATCTCTAAAATATTCAGCAACAGTAAGAGCACTTAATCCAACTCTCATTCTTGCACCAGGTGGCTCATTCATTTGTCCGTAAACAAGAGCAACTTTATCAATAACTCCGGACTCTTTAAATTCATTCCAAAGATCATTTCCTTCTCTTGTTCTTTCGCCAACGCCGCCAAATACAGAAACACCGCCATGCTCTTGCGCAATGTTGTGGATCAATTCCTGAATAATAACTGTTTTTCCAACACCTGCACCACCAAAAAGTCCAACTTTACCACCTTTTGAATAAGGTTCAAGAAGATCAATAACTTTAATTCCTGTCTC
>MFRQ01000060.1:0-4551 GCA_001784615.1 Candidatus Melainabacteria bacterium RIFOXYA2_FULL_32_9 | reverse complement strand
ATCAGTTACAATAGGTCCGCCCTCATCAACGGGTTCACCAACAACATTCAATATTCTGCCTAAAGTAGCAGTTCCAACAGGAACTTTAATTGATTCACCTGTGTTTATTACCTTCATACCTCTGGATAGGCCATCAGTACTGGACATTGCTACAGATCTAACTCTGTTTTCACCAAGAAGCTGTTGAACTTCAGTAACTAAATTAAATTTCTTACCATTTGGAGCAACATCATCAACTATTAAAGCATCATAAATTTCTGGTAATTCTCCGTTTGGAAACTCAACGTCTACTACAGGTCCTATAATCTGAGATATTACTCCGACTGATTTTTCTTGAATTACTGTTGACATAAGCATCCTTCCATCTATATCAAAATATTTTATTATCCTCAAACTTCATCCTATTATACGACTATTTTAAATTTCAAGCTAATGAAAAGTTAAAGGCAGCTAATTAAATTAATTAGAGCTGCCTTAACAATAGTAAGAAATAAAATTTCGAATTATTAAGCGATATTATCAAGTAATAACTGATCTTTATTGTAAATTACTACTACATTATTAAGATTTAATAGCTCAATAAACCTTCTTACTTGCTTATCTTGCACCACAATATACACTTTTCCGTTTATAAACTCTAAAAAGTGATAAGTAGAAGCTAAAACACCTATTTTAATACTGCTTAAAAAGCTTAATTCAGATAAATCAAGTATTACGTTACGTTTACATTCTTTTGAAGAAACAAATTTTTTTATTTCTTCAAGTACTTCCTTAATGTCTCTATGTGCAGAATTGCTGGGCTTAATAAAAGCAATATTCTTTCTCAATTTTGCCGTTTTTAAAAGCATATATTCCCAACTCAAATAACTAATTTCTCATATAATATGTATATCGACGAATTATTAAAAAACTTTAACATTTTTTAAAACTTCTTAATATACTTTTAAAAAATCCACTGAAGTCAGCTTAAATGCTTAGAAAAATTAACATTAATTACTAAATAATTGCAATTTATTCTTAACCAGCAATAATATTAGTAAAGGTAAATTGGCAATTATCCAGATTCTGTTTGGAGGAATCTAAGACTCAAGAAATGGACAAGACATCTCATAATAACGTGAGAATTTGCCTTAACCACCTCAGAATGATGGTTCACATTAACTGGAATGATTGATGACTCAAGAATGTGGCTTGGCCACCTGGAGGTAAAAAGTGATCGATACTTTAAAAGTAAAGCAAGTAAATGAATCACAAAATGAAATTTTGAATCTAGCTAAAGAAGTTTTAGATATAGAATCCACATCCATAATAAAATTAAAAGATAGACTAGAAAAGACTTTTCTACAAGCTGTTGAGATATTATATGGCTGTAAAGGCAGAGTTATTGTTACAGGAATGGGCAAGTCAGGTATTATCGGCAAAAAAATTGCAGCAACTTTCTCAAGCACAGGTACCCCTTCATTTTTCTTACATCCAGCAGAAAGCACTCACGGTGATTCAGGGGTAATGACAAGAGATGACATAGTTATTGCTATTTCAAACAGCGGTGAAACAGGCGAATTGCTTCAGTTATTACCATTAATAAAAAGATTTGATCTAAAATTAATAGCCTTAACAGGAAAAACTTCATCAACTTTAGCTCAAAAGAGTGATGTTACTTTAGATATTTCCGTAGAAAAAGAAGCCTGTCCATTAGGGTTAGCACCAACTGCAAGTACAACAGCAACTTTAGCAATGGGAGATGCGTTAGCAGTCTGCTTACTTCATAAAAGAGGCTTTACTCCGGAAGATTTTCTGCTTTTCCATCCATCAGGAAGCCTTGGGAAAGGAATTCTTTATAAAGTTGAAGACCTGATGATAAGTGGTGATTCATTGCCAGTAGTTAATATTAATGATAAATTCCAGGATGCAATTATAGAGATAACAAATAAAAAACTTGGTGTTGCTGTTGTGGTTGATGAAAATGGTAAAACTCAAGGTGTTTTAACAGATGGAGATATCAGACGCACAGTAATAAAATGCCAGAATATATCTGGAATAATAGTTAAAGAGGTAATGACCAAGAATCCGAAAATCATAGAAAAAGATGCTCTTGCTGCAAAAGCCCTACAAATAATGGAAAAACATTCAATTACATCCATTGTCATAAATCATGGAGATGGAACTCCTGAAGGCATGGTACATATTCATAATTTGCTAAAAGCAGGAGTTGCATAAGCTATAATAATTGTAGATACTAATAAACTTGGAAGATTTATGAATATAGAAGATTTAAGAATAAAAGCCTCAAAAATAAAGCTCATAGCCTTTGATGTTGATGGTGTTTTGACCAATGGTAGCATAACATACACCGATAAAGGTGAAGAAATAAAAACTTTTGATGCAAAAGACGGGCACGGTATGGCTTCACTTAGAGTTAACGGATTTATAACAGCTATTATTACGGCCAGATCTACTCCTATAGTTGAAAAAAGAGCAAAAGATCTCGATGTAGTTCATGTTTATCAGGGAGCAAAAAGGAAAATTGTTGCTTTAGAAGAGCTTATGAGTATTTATAGTCTGGATTTTTCTGAAATAGCTTATGTTGGAGATGACATGCCGGATGTTTGTATTCTGGAAAAAGTAGGTATGGCTTGTTGTCCTGCTGATGCTGTTGATGAAGTTAAAAGCCTTTGTCATTTTATATCTACAAAACCTGGTGGAAAAGGTGCGGTTAGAGAAATTTCTGATTTTATTGTGGCTAACAAAAAAGCAAAGATACTTAATTAAGATAAATTCAATGTTCAAAAACTACTAAAATAAACAAGTAATAAAAAATGCGTAAGAATTTTTTATTACTTGTTTAATAGCTGAACATATGAAGCAGCCTACAAAAATCACAAAAGATTTTTCATCAAAATCTTTTGTGATTTTTTCCGCTGTCCTTATTCCTGTTATTTTATTATTAAGAGCTCAAAATAGTGATAATAAGATATAAAATAAGCAATTATATTGGTCTTATTTTTCAATCTTTCTATAAACAGATTTGATCAATCACAAATGTATAATTCAAGTTAATTAAATTTCATCTAAAAGGGCAATTTTTTATTGTTTTTTGTTTTTATATGAATATAATAAACTAGTTTTAAGTTTTATTAAAAAGATAAGGAGAAGTTTAAATTATGCAAGATTATTTAAATTCAGCTTCTGCTCGTATGTCGGCTGAGTATGCAAAACATGATGTTAGAGGTGCCGGCAAATGTTATCAAAGCCCTTATAATCCATCTATTCCTGTAACTAGTGCCCAGGATGTAGTAAATATATCCAAGGCTAAAGCTAAACAAGAAGAATTAAATCAAATAAAAAAAGCACAATAGAGGTAATTCTAGTTATTTCTCTACTTTAAATAGCATTTTGTATAAATATTGCTCTTGATAAAGATTAATTTCAAAATATTTTCCACTATCAACCATTGAGCTAGTAATATGGTATCTTGGTGCTGGTGGTGGCTTCCTATAACGTTTAAAAGGCCACCCTATCACTCTTTTTATACCGCTTCCTACCTTTTTTATAAAAGATTTTTTTGGTTGTTCAACCTTTGGATAAGCTGTTTCAGGGTTTATTAACTGTTTTTCATAAATGGGAATTAGAGCAGCTATTTTTCCATTTTGTTTAAACATTACAAAATCATAGTTACTTCTATTTTTAGCAGTTATCAGATAATAACCAGGACCAATTTTTACGTCTTTACAGCTTAATTTTACTGAAATCCTCATTAACGGATAAGGAGACTGGATATAATCTTTATAATCAACAATCTCGTCAGGATCTTCATTATGATCATAATAAATATCAGTCAGGACAGGTAAATTATTATAAATTGAATCATAGCTAATTTTTTCAGCAGCAATTATAGATGCTGGATTCAGCAAGAAAATGAGACTTAAAAAAGTTAAAAATAGTATTTTTTTCATAATTTTTCAAAACCTGTTTATTATTATTTTATATAAGCTTTAAAAATAATGGAAGCAAAAAGGCGAACCGGATGGGAAACTATAGTTAAGAAGCTGGTTTAAATTGAATGCATTTCTTTAAAAAAAGGAACAAAGCCATACTTGACAACGTCAAAGTAGTTTGGTTAAACTTATCATGTAAGTTTGACAAAAGAACGGGATGTAGCGCAGCTTGGTAGCGCACCTCGCTTGGGACGAGGGGGTCGCACGTTCGAATCGTGTCATCCCGATTCTTAACAAAATTCAGGCAGATAAAATCCCAAGGCCATTTATCTGCGGGTGTAACTCAGTTGGTAGAGTATCTGCCTTCCAAGCAGACTGTTGCGAGTTCGAGTCTCGTCGCCCGCTTTTTAAAACCCTTTATATACAGGTTATAAAAAGAAAACTCGCAAAACCTGTAACGAAAATTAAATCGTTTTGGTTTTGTTACATTACTAAATATGGCGGGTGTCGCCAAGTGGTTAAGGCCCCGGATTGTGGTTCCGGTATTCGTGGGTTCAAGTCCCATCATCCGCCCCATTATTTTTTAAGAAACGCCTACAGGGCGTTTTTTGTGTTT
>MFRQ01000059.1 GCA_001784615.1 Candidatus Melainabacteria bacterium RIFOXYA2_FULL_32_9 | reverse complement strand
TATTATTAGCAATTATTTTATTTTCTGATTTGCCAAAGGTTAAAATCTTACTCTTATCTTTATATCCCCTTTTATTTATTACTCTTTATTTATTTTCTATTGATAATTTGACTTACAATCTTACTTTATTAATGATATTTAAGGTTTTATCTACAGCAACTACTTTTGTATTATTGATTTTTACAACTACATATATAGAAATATTTAAAAAATTAGATAAATTCTTGCCTTCGTTTTTGGTTAGTGTTTTATTTTTAACATACCGGTCTATATTTATTTTGTGGACAATTTTTGAAAATTTGCAGCTAACATTGCATATTAGAGGGAAACTACAGTTATCAAGACCGGTTTATAGCCTTAGATTGCTTGGAAATGCATTCGGGCATTTATTAATAAGAGCGATTAAAGTTAGTGAAGATATGTATGAATGTATGATGATAAGAGGTTATTCAGGTAATTTAAGGTATTTGCGAAAATAATATGAGTAGAATTGTAGAAATAAGTTGTTTTAAACATATATATCCTGATAAAACGAAGATTGAACTCTGTGGAATCGAGTTTGTCGTCAATAAAGGAGAAAAAGTAGCAGTACTTGGTCCTAATGGTGGTGGTAAAACTACTCTGATTAGACATATTCTTGGAATTTTAACTCCTTCACACGGGCAGATTAGCGTTTTTGGCGTGAATCCTGCAAAAGATTACGATAAGATTCGAGAAAGAATAGGCGTTGTTTTACAGAGTGTAGAAGAACAGCTGATAGGACCTACTGTTATTGATGATATTATGTTTTCTCCTCTGAATTATGGGTATTCAAGAGCTCAGGCTGTTGAGATGACACAGAAAATAATGGAACGTCTAGGAATAACTCATTTAAAAGATAAAATCATTCATTATTTGTCTGGTGGAGAAAAAAGAAAGGTCGCCCTTGCAGGAGCTTTGGTTTTGAATCCTGAGTTGCTGGTATTGGATGAGCCATTTTCCGGTCTTGATCTGAAATCCCAAAGAGAATTAATAAGTTTGATTAATGAAATATCCAGGGAAAGAGATATAAGTGTTGTTATTTCTACCCATGATGTAGAGTTAGTATCTGAATTTGCTGATACGATGTACTTGATTGCATCCAAGAAAGGAATTTCCAGAAAAGGAACGCCGCAGGAGATTTTGAACCTTAATGATGAATTGCAAAATTTTAATTTAGATGAGCCTGATATTGTAAAACTGTTCAGGTTTCTAAGAGAAAGTGGTCTTGACCTTGGTAATCCCATTACAGTTCAAGATGCAGCAAGAATTTTGATCAATAATTTAAATCAAGTTATTAAAAGTTAATTAGCTCAAATTAAACAGAAAAAATTTGTGTAAAATATTTGTAATTATCAATTTTATTGCTTTTTTCGTGTTTATTATATGGGATAATTTAATTAGATATGTAAATTAAGTTGTAAAGTAAAAAGTTGACTAAAAACGTTTATGAGTGGATTAAAAGAACATATAGTTGTTCGTGGAGCAAATCAGCATAATCTTAAAAATGTAAACTTGTCTATTCCTAAAAATCAGCTTGTTGTGTTTACGGGGGTGAGTGGATCAGGCAAGAGTAGCCTTGCATTTGATACCATATTTGCAGAAGGGCAGAGAAGATATGTTGAAAGTTTAAGTGCATATGCAAGACAATTTCTTGGGCAGTTGAATAAACCAGACGTAGAAAGCATAGAAGGCTTGAGTCCGGCTATTTCTATTGACCAGAAATCTACGAGCCATAATCCTAGATCTACAGTTGGTACAGTAACCGAGATTTATGACCATTTAAGACTCCTTTTTGCAAGAATTGGGACTCCTCATTGTCCTGAATGTAAAGATGTTATAACTCCTCAAACAGTCGATCAAATTGTGGATAGTATCTTAGCTCTTGGTGAAGGGACTAAGATACAGATTATTTCTCCAATTATTAGAGGCAAAAAAGGAGAACATTCAAGTTTATTTAATGAGTTAAGGCAAGAAGGTTTTATCAGGGTTAGAGTTGATGGTAAGATTTACAATCTTGATGAAGATGATATTGAGATCGAGAAAACTAAGAAACATAATATTGATGTCGTTTTGGATAGAATCATCGTAAAAGAGAGTGTAAGATCAAGAATAGCAGATAGTACGCAGACTGCTTTACAAAGGTCTAATGGGCTGGTTATTGTAGATATAATTGACCAAAGAGAAATAATTTTCTCGGAAAAACTTGCATGCCACAATTGTAATCTGAGTTTTGATGAATTGTCTCCGAGAATGTTCAGTTTTAATAGTCCTTATGGAGCCTGTCAGACCTGTAGTGGCTTAGGTGCTCATTTGGAAATAAGTCCTGATCTAATTGTGCCTGATACCTGTAAATCTCTAAAAGGTGGAGCGATTTATCCCTGGGCAAAAACAGGAAATAAATACTATGTTGATATTTTGAGTTCTGTGGCTGATCATTATGATATAGATATGGATACTTATTTTGAAGATCTGTCAAAGGAGCATCAGGATATTATTTTATATGGCAGCAAAGGAGAAAGAGTTCGCTTTACACACGATAATTTTAAAAAGACAAGAAGAAAATCATATAATGCGGTTTATAAAGGTGTTATACCATACTTGAAAGAACGTTATGAAGGCTCTGGCTCTGATATGGTTAGAGCAGAAATTGAAAAATATATGATGCAGATTCCTTGCCCTACTTGTCACGGAGCAAGGTTAAAAGATTTCTCGCTTGCTGTTAAAGTTGGTGAAAAATCCATAGATCAAGTTTGTAATATGTCTATTAGTGATAGTCACGAGTTTATATCATCTTTGTTTTTAACCTTAAATGATCATCAATTGGCAATTGTAAAACAGCTTTTAATGGAGATTAGAGAGAGATTAAAGTTCCTTATTGATGTCGGACTCAACTATCTTACATTGAATAGAACAGCTGGAACCCTTTCTGGTGGTGAATCTCAGAGAATAAGGTTAGCTACTCAAATTGGTTCAGGTTTGTCTGGGGTTTTATATGTTCTGGATGAGCCGAGTATTGGACTTCATCAGGTAAATAATGAGCAGCTTTTAAATACTTTAACAAGGTTAAGAAATCTGGGAAATACTCTAATAGTGGTTGAGCATGATGAAGAAACTATAAGACGTGCTGATTGGGTAGTGGATATTGGTCCAAGAGCGGGTGTTCATGGCGGTGAAATTGTAGCAGAAGGCACACCGTATGATATTGAGGAAGTTAAAAATTCTATTACCGGTCAATATTTACGTGGATCAAAAGCTATTAAAATTCCCGAAACCAGAAGAGAAGGAAATGGTAAATTCCTGAGTATTATTGACGCCCATAAAAATAACTTAAAAAACTTGAATCTTGACATTCCTTTAGGTGAATTTGTCTGTATTACTGGTGTTAGTGGTTCTGGTAAATCTACTTTGCTGTTCGATCTTTTACATCAATATGCTAAGCATAAATTGAGGGGAAATACTCCAAAACCTCAGGGAGTGAAGAAGATAGCCGGGTTTGAGAATATAGATAAGATTATTGATATAGATCAAGGCCCTATCGGCAGAACTCCAAGAAGTAACGCTGCTACTTATACCGGCACGTTTGACCATATTAGAGAATTATTTTCTCTTACTAATGAAGCAAAAACCAGAGGTTATAAACCTGGAAGATTTAGCTTTAATGTAAAAGGTGGAAGATGTGAAGCCTGTCAGGGAGATGGAATTATCAAAATTGAAATGAACTTCTTGCCTGACGTTTATATTCCTTGTGAAGTATGCAAAGGGGCCAGATATAATAGAGAAACCCTTGAGGTTAAGTATAAAGGCAAATCAATTGCTGATGTTCTTAATATGACTGTAGAAGAAGCACTTGATTTCTTTAAGAATATTCCTAAAATTGCAAGTAAATTGCAGACCCTTTATGATGTTGGGCTTGATTATATTAAATTAGGTCAGAGTGCAACTACACTTTCAGGTGGTGAAGCACAGAGAGTCAAACTTGCCTCTGAGTTAAATAAGAGAAGCACGGGAAGAACCCTTTATCTTCTTGACGAGCCTTCAGTTGGATTACACTGGGCAGATTTGGAGAAATTACTTGAAATTCTAAACAGACTTGTTGATACAGGTAATACTGTGATTGTTATTGAACATAACCTTGATGTAATAAAAGTTGCTGATCAGGTTATTGATCTTGGCCCTGAAGGTGGAGATGCCGGTGGCATGATTATAGCTCAGGATACTCCTGAGAAGGTTGCAGAAATTGAGAATTCTTATACAGGTAAGTACTTAAAGAAGATGTTTAACAAGGAAATATCTCTTGCAAAGTCTTAACCTAAATAACTAAAACAGGCTATGAAATATACGCCTGTTTTTTTATTTGGTAATGGTAAATAAGTGAGAGATAAAGGTAAAATCGTCATTCCGAGGTGGCTATGCCACGGTCACATTGTCAACAATCTTTCTTTAATATACAAGAATCATTGATGATAGGTTTGTGCCTTTGGCGCCGTGGGAATCTTTTCGAATAAAAACTATAATCAATAAGCCATATTTGAGAGATCGCCACGGTTTCTTTTAGAAACCTCGCGATGACATTATTTTCATCAGTCAGTTTCTGACCTTTACCTTTTGTTTGAGTTTGTTTTCAAAGTCTATTTATATTTGATACAACATAAAATATTGTAAGTCCAGAGGTATTATTAAGAATAATACGTTCACTTTTCTTACTTTACGTTGTATTATTAAATAATAAAGATTCTTTTCGTGGAAAATAGTATGGATTTCTTAAAAAATAATCAAGAATTAAAAATAATACCGAGTGAGATAAAGGGTATATCTAACGGAATTATTAGGGAGATTTATCCTCAATATTTCACTGTTCAATTGGATAATGTAAATGATGATTTGCTTAGAATAGGTGATCATATAGAGATTATTGTGCCTATGAAAGACTATATGATAAGATTTGAGGTTCAGGTAAATCTGATAGATGGAAATCTTGTACATTTTTCACTACCAAAGCAATTTAGACGTATACAGAGAAGAGAATATACCAGAGTTAATGTTAATATTCCTGTAAAACTGAGAGAAGTAAATAATTCAAATAATATTAATTCAATTATCGAAAACCTTAGCGGTGGTGGCATGAAATTGGTTTCCTCAGAAGATTTCGATATTGATAGTTTGTTGGAAGCTAATTTTAGTATTCTTAGTAGAAAAGATATAAACACTGTATTAAAAGTCTTAAGAACAGACAAATATAATAGTAAAGAATATAATTTAGCAGCTGAATTTAAAGAAATTTCTAATGTTGATAGAACCGCAATAATACAGCTGTGCTTTAAGAGACAGTTAGAGCTTAAATGTAAGGAATTTAGAGTAGATTAGCTTTGGGAGGTGATTTTTATTCAACTTGCAAGAAAGTTTGCTGGAATATTTTCAAGTAGTGCCATGTTAATAGTTGGATCCGTTGCACTATTTAATGGTATGTCATTTGATTTTGAAACAGTATTAAATGCTTGTAAGCTAAGTATTTCAGCAGCAGCTGTGGCTGGTCTGTTTGGATACTATATGGGTAAAACCTTTGAAAAGTCTAATATGCCAAAAGAAAAATCTGTTTCGTCTAAGAAAAATTCTGATCTTTTAATAGACGATATTTTAGACGATAATCTTGATGAAATTAATGATGAAACAGTATAAATGTTTGCTAGTAAATGGGTAAAGGAAAAAATGAGTTTTAAAAATATTATAGGTAAAACTAGTAACAAGTCTGAATCATTAGTAAATAGATTTGCTATGATTATTGGTACGTCTATTTTTATCACCTTATTCTTTATAGCAGCCTATAATCTTTATGCTAGCATTCCTATAATTAAACAATACCGTGTTGATAAAGATTTTAACCATGAATCATTATCAAGAGTAATATTCCAGAATTTTAAAAAAGATGTGGGACAGGCTGAGTATACTGATTTAGCTAATATTTCCAGAAGTTTAATTAATAATGATCTTATATTATATGTGAATGTAATTGATAAGAGTTCCAATAAATACATGTGGTCAAGTTTATCTGGATTAATAGGGACTGATGCAGAAGTTTATAATCCCTGGAAAAATGAACTATTTGCTCATAAATATCAGGGACTTCAACATCAAGATATTAGAGAAATATACAATGAGGAAGGTGAATTTGTTGTTGCAGTTGGTTTCTTGGATAATGATACTCTTATCTCTCTAATAAATGTTCTTTTAAAAGGCGATATAATTTTGGTTGTTATCTTCATTATATTTGGATTTGCTTCTGCTTTTACACTGGCTAAGTTTGTAACCAAACCTATAAAAAATCTTGTAATGGGGGCAGAAGAATTTTCTAAAGGGAATTTAAGATATAGAGCAGTTGTAACAACCCATGATGAAATTGGTATACTTGCTCATGCTTTTAATGATATGGCTAATAAGCTTGATGTATTATATTCATCATTAGAACAGCAGGTTAAAGATAGAACTAATGAGCTTGTTTCAAAAAATGTTCAATTGGAAAGTGCTTATGCGGAGCTAAAAGAAGCTCAAACTATGGTTATACATAGTGAAAAAATGAAATCCCTGGGTCAATTAGTTGCGGGTGTTGCCCATGAATTGAACAATCCAATTAACTTTATTTATGGCAATTTAGATCATCTTAGAAACTATATGAATGATTTAATAAGTATTATTGATTCTTATGAACGCATTAAAGATAAGCTTTCTAGCGAAGATATTGAATTAATCGATAAAATAAAGGAAGAGGTTGATTATCAATTCATTCTAGAAGATTTACCACCTTTAATAAAGAGTTGTAAGGACGGATCTGAAAGATGTAAACAAATAGTACTTGATCTCAAAAACTTCTCAAGACTTGATGAAGCAGTGTTAAAAGAAATTAATATTCATGAAGGAATAGAAAGTACGCTAAATATCCTTTATAATAAATTTAAAAATAGAGCTAATATTCATAAAGAATATGGAAATCTTCCAATGTTATCTTGTTATGCTGGGCAATTAAATCAAGTATTTATGAATATTTTGGATAATGCTATTCAAGCGGTTCCTGATCAAGGAGATGTATATGTCAAAACCAGCTTTGAGAATAATAATATTAAGGTAATTATTGAAGACAATGGAGCAGGAATAGACAAGGACATTTTATCTAGAATCTTTGATCCATTCTTTACTACAAAACCGGTTGGAGAAGGAACTGGGCTTGGCTTATCAATCAGTTATAAAATAATTAAAACTCATAACGGAACGATAGATGTTGAGAGTGAAAAAGGTAAAGGAACTAAATTTACCATTAAAATCCCAGTAGATTGGCACAAAGAAGCAGGTATTGCCGGAGTATAATCAAATATGAATTACAATATACTAGTTGTTGATGATGAAATAGATAATTTACAATTGTTTATCAGGACATTCCGTAAAAAGTATAATGTCTTGACAGCAAATTCGGGTTATGAAGCTATTGAAATACTTAAAAACAATCAGGTAGACTTAATTATTTCTGATCATAAAATGCCTGAGATGGATGGGGTGGAGTTTTTAACTCGTACATTAAACATATGTCCTGATACTATTAGGATTTTACTTACTGCTTATACTGATGCCAGCTCTTTAATAAATGCTATTAATAATGCAAAAATTTATAGATATGTTAAAAAACCCTGGAATATAAATGATTTAACTACCATTGTTGATAGGGCTTTAGACGTTCATCAGTTAAATAATGATAATAAAGAATTAGCCGTAGATTTAAAAGAGCTGTTTTCAGGTACAATTGCAGCAATTACAGGGGCTCTTGATGCAAAAGATTCTTTTACCTTTGGTAGAAGTAAGAGAGTCACTTATTATGCTCTTCAAACTGGAAAATATCTTGGGTTATCAGATTCTGAGTTGAGTGAGCTTGAACTTGCAGGTTTATTGCACGATATTGGCATGATTGGTGTACCGGAAAGAGTTATTAATAAACCCGGGACCCTTTCATCTGAGGAATATGATGCTATTAAGCAGCACGTAATTCATGGGGTTAAAATTCTTGAAGAGATAAAACAGTTTGAAGCTGTCATTAATACGATAAAATTCCACCATGAACGATATGATGGAAATGGTTATCCTTTTGGGCTAAAAAACGATGAAATTCCTGTTAGTGCAAAAATTATATCGGTTGCTGATACATATGATGCTATGACATCAGACAGGGCTTATCGTAAAGGATTATCCCATGAATCTGCGATTGCCGAGCTTAAAAAAGGTGTCGGGGCTCAGTTTGATCCTGATATAGTAAATGCATTTGTTGCTATCATCGATCACACGTTAATAGAAGTTAAAAAAATGGAAATGGTATTTGAATAAAGTTAATTTACTTTTGTTTAATAATTGTAAATGATTTATTGAATATGCCCTATAATTAGGCAATTTTTGTCTCGAAAAATTGTTTTATTTAATGTGAAGGAAGAAGGAGGCAGGAATGCGTAAAAATCAGCAGGGAGTTTTAGGGCAAATAATTCATTTAGATAATAGTTTAAAAATCAGAAAATGTAATTTTGCAAGATTTGAAGATATAGATTCTAATTATAAATTTGCCATGCCTGCGTCTGATGAAGCTATTAAGGATTATAAAGAGTTTAAATCTTATGCAGGAGATATGAGCCTGAATATTCAATATAAAAAGCTGGCTTTTCAGCCAATTAAGATTGATTCAAGGAATAGATGGTAAAAATAATAATATAAATATACTAAAAATCTCCGATATAACAATGGAGATTTTTTAGTATGATTGTTTTGTAGATAAAAGGATTAATGGGTATGGAAAAAAGGCTAAAAAGGCCATTAAAAAGTTTGTATATACATATGCCTTTTTGTAAAGACAAGTGTTATTACTGTAGTTTTATTTCTTTTACTAATAAAGAAGATCAAATAGGGAACTATATAAACTCTTTGATTCGGGAAATGCAAGCAGGGTTATCTGATTCTTTGAATACAAAACTTAGATCCATTTATATAGGCGGGGGAACACCTTCTTTAATACCTGTTGAATATTATGAGCGTATTTTAAGTGAAATATCCGGATTAGCTATTGTAGTTAGAGATTGTGAGATAACAATTGAAGTTAATCCCGGAACCATTGATTTTGAATACTTGCAAAAGCTGCGCTTGTTGGGTATAAATCGTTTGAGTATTGGCGTACAAAGTTTTGATGATCATATATTAAAGCTTATAAATAGAAAACATACGGTAAGTGAGGCAATAGAAACCGTTAATATGGCTAAGAAAGCTGGCTTTCATAATATAAGTATTGATTTAATTTACGGATTACCTGAACAGGATATTAAAATCTGGGAAGAAACTTTAAATGCTGCCGGAAAATTGGATATTCATCATATTTCAGCTTATGGACTGAAAATAGAAGAAGGTACAAAGTTTGCTAAAAATCTTCCGCCAAATTTGCCTGAAGAGGAAATATCTGCTCAAATGTATCTTAAAACAATAGAGATATTAGATGATTATAACTTTAGGCATTATGAAATAAGTAATTTTGCTATTTCCGGATATGAATCAAGGCATAACTTGAGCTATTGGCATAATGAAGAATATTTTGGCTTTGGTCTGGCAGCTCATAGCTATGTTAATGGGGTTAGATACTCAAATACTTGTAATCTTGATGAATATGTTAATGATCCATCTAAAAAAGCCTCTTCTCATAAAGTTTCAAAGCAGGAAGCAATAGAAGAGGGGATATTTTTGGGATTACGATTAATAGACGGGATTAATATTCGGAAATTTAAAGAGGAGTATGGGGTAGATTTGCTGGAAAAGTATAAAAATATAATTAACAAGTATATTGCTAATGGTTATATGGAAATAGGGCAAAGCAATTTAAGGTTAACTACAAGCGGAATTCTAATCAGTAACGCAATTCTTGCTGATTTTCTTGAATAAAAAATATAGAAAGATCTATCTCTCTCGTTTGTTAGGATTCTTGAAATTCAGTTAATTTATACTAATTAAATGAGTTAAAAGCGTTTTCAAGAGTAGTTAAAGAGTATTTATCAGCGAGAATCCAGCTTTTTATTTGATTTTCGCTAACATCTAAAATAGGAGCTATTTTTGAGATTACCAGAGGGGATATAGGTTCTTTACCGATAATCATCTCATTTAATTTACCCTGACTATAATTAATCTGTTTACTTAACGCTGTTCTTGAAATGCCTTTTTCTTGAAGGAGCGAGTCTATTTTAGTTGTAAGGATTAGTCCTTCATCATCCTGAGCGTCAACGAAAGATCTCTTTTTAGATTCAATATCATTGCTTTTATTTGAACTATTATTAGATTGCCACGCCTCCTGCGGAGGCTCGCAATGACAGGGTGTGTAATCCTGAGCATTAGCGAAGGATCTCTGGGATTCTTCACTGCGTTCAGAATGACAATGCGTGTTATCCTGAAAAAGGAGCTCTTTTTTAGCTTTTATTGCAAGCTCAATTGTTTCTTTAGGATATTTATCAGCTAAAATCCATCCCTGTATTTCTTCTTTTGAAACTTGAAGAATCGGAGCCATTTTTTCTATTAAATTAGCAGAAAAGGAAATCTTTCCCCTTATCATCTTATTTAAAGCACTTTCATCAAAATCTGCTAATTTGCTCAATTGATAATATGTTAAACTTTTTTCTTTTAAAACTTTATCAATTTTATCTTTAATTAATGTCATGTTCAATCATAGCCTTAAATTTTATACTGGAATAAAAACGTGTTGACATATTTTTTATGATGATGCATAGTTAGGATGTTAAAAAAGGTAATTCACCAATATTACGCACTGTCATTGCGAGCCATAAATCGTTGCTTTAAGAAATAATCGTACTTGCGTGGCAATCTCATACTTATCTACCTAGCAACTTAAGTGAGACAGATAATATCCCTAATGGTTATATAGTTTTCTATTCTAATTTATCACAAACAAGTATTCCTCTCTTAGAGGACTGTTTTAAGGAGGAAAGAAAATAATGTCATGCCGGACGTGTTCCGGCATCTATATGGTTAACGCTTTAAGCTTTTATTTGCATACAGGGTTAGATCCCGAAATAAATTCGGGATGACATTTATAATTTCTTACTTACAATGCCAGGAGTTGTTTTATGAAAGAAATATTTAACTGTGCTCTTATTTACTGCACTTTATGTGATCAATATATTATTTGCGAAGATAGCATTAAATCAAAAGGCATGATTATGTGCAATTGTGGCAATGCTGTCGGGCATTACGGTAAAGTCTTAAAAGATCCTAAAAATTGAAAGCATAAATTGAAATTTATCACTTATTTTTTAATTTTATACTCTCTTTTAATTCATTTATATGCTGTTTAATCTCACTAAAATCAATCTCATCAGAAGGAGCCATTTTAATAAACTTACTAAATGCTTCTACTGCTTCCTTAAAATTTCCCTGCTTTTCAAGTGCATAACCAAGATTTTTATACGCAAGAATATAATTTGGATCTAAGCTTAAGGCTTTTTTATACATTAGAGCTGCTTCTTCAATATTACCTCGGCAATAAAAAGCTAATCCAAGCTGATTATGAGCTTCAGCAGAATTATTATTTATGCTAATAACTGTCTCACAGTAATTAACCGACTCTTCCCATTTACCTTTTTTGGCATAACAAACAGCTAATCTAAAATTGGCTCCTTCATGCTTAGGCTCCAATTCTAAAATTGCTCTATATATGTCAATAGCTCGATCTACATCTCTTGCCATACCTGACATATTACTCTTATTATCATATGCCTGCGCAAGAGCAGAAAGATAAATCACACTATCAGGAGATAAATCAACAGCTTTTTTAAACTGTTCTGCTGCATCATCATATTTTTTTTCTTTAGAAAGAGCCAATCCAAGATTATAATAAGTGCCAGGATCGTTATCTTTTAGTTTAATCGAAACATTAAATTGCTCTATAGCCTGTACATTATTATTTTTATTGTACAATAATAATCCTAAATTATAATAAGCATCAGGGTCTTTAGAATTTAACTCTATGGATTTCTTAAAATTGGTCTTAGCCTGATCCAAATTACCCATACTAAGATAAGTCAAGCCAAGATTATAATAGGCCTCTGGCCTATCAGGATTAACTTTTATTGCACTCTTAAAAGCTCTTATCGATCCTTGATATTCTTTATTAGAATATGCGTCTATGCCTTTATTATATTTATCTTCATATATATCAGCTAATTTAAAGAATCTAAAATACACTAAAATACCTAGTGTTACTATCAGTAAAACCAATGAAATATAATAAATAATTGTTAGCATATTAATTCCACTTCTTAATTAACAATATCAAGTAAGCATCCCTCACATTAACCTGCACATATTACCACGAATATAGTTGAATTATATTAGATAAGATCTTTTTCTTGATTTTCAATCTAATAATATATTTTTATTTTAACAGATTTTTTACTGGTTATTCCTAAAAACAATACAAAGAAATTCTTACTTATTCAGCAGTAATTGATTTTGTTAAACTTCTTGGATTATTCACATCTCTTCCTAGCAATTCCGCTATTCTGAAAGATAAAAGCTGCAAGCTAATCACAGCAAATACAGGAGAAATTTCACTACTGGATTGAGGAATATTTATAAAATCAGCACCAGCAAATAGCAATCTATTCTCAATCAGAAGATCTTCCTGGCTCTTAATTATCACTAGATCAGGATTTCTTTTTCGTTTTACTTCTTCTGTATTTGATATGACTAAATTATAATTTTCACCATCAATTTGATATGGAGATATTATAGATATAACAGGAATATTCTCATCAACAACCGCAACATAACCATGCAAAAACTCACCTGCTGGATATCCATTAGCATCAATATAACTTGTTTCTTTAATCTTTAATGCCCCTTCTTCAGCAACAGCAGAATTTGTACCTCGCCCTAACAGTATCAAACTTTTTGAATCCTTTATTTTTTCGGCCGCCTTGTCAATTTGATCTGTATTCTCTAAAAATTTCTCTATTTTTTTACCAAGAGTACACAATTCAGCCTTTAATTCCTGTATCTTATCACTCGAAATAGAGTTTCTTTTCTCTGCTACGTATAAAGCTAATATATAAAGATTTAACAACTGTGCCGTAAATGATTTCGTTGCAGGAATGCTTTTTTCTTTACCGGCACCAACCGGCATTTTTGACTGTGCAAGGTTATAAATCTTTGAGTCAGGATTATTCGTAAGCGCAAAAGTATAAGAACCTTTTTCAATTGCAATTTTTAAAGCAGCATAAGTATCAGCAGTTTCTCCTGACTGAGATATAGCAATTACCAGATCATTTTTATCCAGACTTGGATTTCTATGAGCAAATTCACTTGCATAATCCACAAAAACAGGCAGATTTAAAACTTCTTCAAGAAAATATTTTGCTATATTTCCGACATTTCTTGATGAACCACTTGCCACAATATAAATCTTATTCAGGTTTTTTATTTGCTCATCACTAATATTCAGGCTTATTCCTTGTACTGGCAAATCTATCGGCAAATATTTTTTCACCAGCTTATCAATAATCTCAGATTGTTCTTTTATATCACTAAGCATAAGGTTTTTTCGTACACCTCTTCAAATAGTCCTGAATACAAGAAAGATTTTTACGCTTTCTAAAAATATTATAATTCTATACAATATATATCGGCATTTTAGAAACTATACTTTGATAATTTTTATGGTTTCTGACTTATTTATTTAGATTTATTAAGAGGCTGTTTGAAAAGTCTATTATTTAGCTAATTGTCTAAGCATCAAATGTAACATTGATATGTAAATCATATTTTCACTGCTTCTTGGCAAATATTC
>MFRQ01000058.1:45682-52500 GCA_001784615.1 Candidatus Melainabacteria bacterium RIFOXYA2_FULL_32_9 | reverse complement strand
GCAAGGCAACTTGTTAACATTGTTTGGAAAATTCTTAAAGATTAATCTTTTTTAAAAATCGATAGAAATATCTACCCTACTTTGCTTCACCGAGCTTAGAAAGTGATTGTCATACTGAAGCATAAATCATCAATGCTAAGTTACAATCTTGTATGTTCAGTATCTTGCCAGTTTACTCTATTGGATAGATCCCGAAAATCTACGATACTTAAAATATTAGCCTTACTTAATGCTTCGGGATGACAGCGATGGACCATCACTTAAATACAGACAAACATCAAATATCTTATTTGCGGTTATTAGCTTTAGCAAAATTCGCTTTAAAACACTTTTCTGATATTGCTGATATTATCTCTTGCTTCTGCTCAGGAGTCTTTATAGAATGCCCGGGAGGTGTAAGTACTCCGGAATTTATACTACAAAGTACCCAATATAACTTGCCAGGATTTTCGGAATCTTTCTTTTTAAGATATTTCTCTAAACAAGTCCTAAATTTCTCATTATCAATATATTCATTCAAGTTCTTTAAAATTTCTGTTTTAGACATCTCAGGCTGGTAAAGACCAATTATATGATTGGGTTTGGCTATCTTAGGAATAACCTTTGTTTCAAGATAGTTTGCAAAGTCTTTATCAAAGAATTCGTTCAATTTACCATTAAGTTCCTGTTTTACAGGATTTTCAATCTTTTCTTTTTGATTAAACAACTTGGATAAACTTGCTAACAAACTTGTATCTTTATTATTTCCAAAAGAAACAAAATCCCCAGAGTTCTGCTGGCTGACTTGATTTCTATTCATTAATTTTTCGGGTGTATTTATTTTATACTGATTATTTTTGAAAGATGGATGAAATAAATTAACATTTTTAGTCATTTTCTGTTTCCCTTCTCTATCTTAATTTTCTTACATGTTTAAAGTAAGAAAATTTTATAAGTTGCTATTAAGGACGCAATAAAAAATACTTACGCATTTTTTATTGCTCAATTATTTGCTGGTTATAAGAAGCAGGCTACAAAAATACCTATTGGATTTTTCATCAAAATCCATAAGTATTTTTTACGCTGTCCTTAATATCAAAAATTGATTTTAACAATATTATATAAAACTAATAAAAATCAAGAGATAGTCCCCTATAATTAGGGGACTATCTCTTTTACGGCCAATATATCTAACTTTAAACTAGTAGATTTAAACCTAAACCTAATGTTGCTTGGTTATTACCTAGAGCGTTGGTATTTAATCCTAGAGCATTGGTGTTTGGTTTAGGTGCAGTAGCTGCAGGTGGTACTGAATCACTACAGTATTTGCAACCTGCGCCATGGCAGACTGGACATTCGGCTTTATTCCAGACTGGTTGTCCTGTCTGATTAAATTTAGCTATTCCTTCTTGTGCTGATAAACTTGGTTTTTGAGCTGCTGCTGGGTTGCCTTGAGTAGCTCCTGTAGTATTAAGTGTGGCTGCCTGTAAAAGTGAATTAGTAGCGCCACCTGGGCCAGCTACATTTGCTGCTAGAGCCCCAGTTGCATTTGCTGCCTGAGCGGTTGGAACTTGAACACCTAAGCCTTGAGATAGCTTTTGAAGAGCTGCCTGGTCATTTGTAGGATCTCCATCATTTAGGCTTTGTGTGAATTCTTGAAGTAATTGATCTGCTTTAGCTTTATCTGCTCCTGGTTGAGTTGTGTAGTTTTGTACCATCTGATCTGCGCTTTGTTTTAATTGTTCAGGTGTTTGATTTTGTGCAGTTGCAGCTAATGGATCAGCACCTGGAAATGCATTTGGATTAAATACTGCATTTGTCGGTTTAAGATTTGGATTTAATTGTGCTAAAGCTTGAATTCTAGCATCATATGATTGTTGATCTTTTGTTCTACCACCTTTACCATCCTGGTTAACGTATTCATCTGCGGATAATTTTCCATCAGCATCTAAGTCTGTCAGAACTTCTTGCTGTCCATATTTAGCAGCTCTGGCTTGATATTCTGGACTATTTTGGTCTAGCGTGCCACCTTTGCCGTCTTGCTTAAGCAATTCATCCTGGTTGAGCATGCCATCACCGTTTAGATCATAATATGTGCCTTGATCATTAGTAGGATTGAAGTTATTATCTACTTCTTGAACCTTGAATACTTTAGCTCCCGGAGGTGGAGCAGCTGCGTTAGCTGCTGCATTAGCTGCACCATTTTTAGGTGCTAAGAAGACTGTTTGAGCATTTTCTGCACCCGGTGTTGCATTTGGAGTTGCTTGCCCTGCATTTGGGGCCTGAACATTTTTAACCGGCTGTCCTAGTTGATCTGCTAGGTTTGCAGCCGGTTGATTAAGGTTCGTTAATGTTGGTGTTGCAGCTTGTTGCGAGAAAATTGATTGATTGGCATCTGGTTTTATCGATGTATTAAGACCCGTCGTCGATTGGTTCAATTGCTTAAGCGGATCTAGGGGAAATTGGAAGTTGCCTAATGAATTTACCATCTGCTCTCCTCTCTTATACTTCACTTATTTATCTTATATTTCTGTACTATGTAAAGTATATATACTATATAAAGTTTTTTTATTTTTAAAAATTGCTAAAAAATGAATAAAAAATTAATTTTTTTTAAACTTTTTACAAATTCAGCATTATTATTTAGTTTCACATCATTAATAATTTAGAAGCTGTCTTGCTAAAGTTGAATCGCCTTGCCAAGCAAGCCGCTTGCAACTTTAAGTCCAAAAGTCGAGCCTGTAATTATATCATAGACTGATTTTTATATTTTTAGCCAGACAGGCTCTTATATTTAATATAGAAAGAGAGATATTTTACATCTCTCTTTCTATATTAAATAAGTTAAATAATACTACTGGCAGGTTATTCTTGGCTTTCTTCCTTTTCTTGATTGTTTTAGCTTGTTTTCCAGTTGTATTTCTGCTGATATGTTTAATTTTTCCGCTATTTCATTAACATGTTCACGAAAATTAACAGGATTTATATCTTGTTGAGATAAAAGGTGAAAAATAATTTTTATTCCAGCTAAATTAATTCCAAGCTCACCAGTCAAGTACTTAATAACTTTGCCTCTCTCAACATCTTTAAAAGAGTAAAGCCTACGATTCTTAAGTGATCTTGATGGAGTTAACAGGCTTTCTTTATCATAAATTCTTAATGTTCTCTGATGCACCTGAAGTATATTAGCAATTGTACTAATTGGAAATATTGGTTTTTCTGAGTCTACATTCATACTACCTTGAATATCCATTAGATTGTCGTTCATAGAATCCCCTTTTAATCGCAACTATTACTAAATATATAAACAATGAATTCAGGTTTTATGCAATTTTAATTTAATAAAATTTGATTTATTTTAAATTTAATTAGACTAATCTTTATTAGTAATATTCAAATTTAAATTTAAAAAATAACTTTTCTATTTTAATAAATCAAGTAAAAACTATTTATAGCAATAAATCTACAATTACAATATGTCATACCAGTTTATTTTATAGCAATTTTAAGTATTACATACGCTTATAAGAATGTCAATACATGTACATTAGAAATTCAAAATATAATTATTCATATAATTACTGCTATAAATCACTATCATTTACCTATGACTCATTAATATTATACATTATTAAGGGTGTCATATATAAAAACATATTCACTTGCTTAATTTAATAATTTTGTATATATAAAATTACTGTTTTAATGTATTTATTGCTATAAATATAGGTTTAAACACCATATTTATAGGGCAATTATGAGATTTTTATTATAAAAAATAACAGCAGTTAAATAAATACACAAGTGATTTTATATATTTATTATAAATCATATTATAACTATAAATTCATTTCTTATTTTTAGAGTTAACATATGGTTTAATCAAAAGGTGAATTTTGAGAATTTATAATCATAAAAAGTAGCTCTTTGATTAAAAATGTGCTTTAATAGACTAAAGTAGATACTTCAGGTAAGACAGATTTAAGCGGAAAATAGAAAATGAAGATCAATACTAGTAGATTTGGCGAAATAGAGATCGATGAAAACTTAATTTTTGACTTTATTGAACCTATTTTAGGTTATGAGCATTTATCAAAATATGTACTAATTGACAATATGCCCGACTCACCTTTTAAATGGTTACAATCAGCGGAAGATGTAAATATAGCTTTCCCTGTAACATTTCCAGGATATTTCGGGCTTAATTATCAATTCGTAATTCCAGAGGAAGAAACTAAAAAACTCGGTCTCTCTGGCATAGAAGATCTTTTATCAATGAATATTGTTTGTATTCCTCCGGGAAATCCTCAGGCTGCAACAATAAACCTTCTGGGACCACTTGTTATTAATGCTGTGAACAAGAAAGCATTACAACTGGTTTTAATCAATACTAATCATACAGTTAAGCACAAGTTATTCCCCGGTAATGCGCAGGAAAATAAAGAAACTGAAAAGGTAGAAAACAAAGTTTAATAATAATACCTGAGGAATTATAAGTAATGTTAGTTCTTACAAGAAAAACAGGGCAAAAATTAATACTAAATGATAATATAGAGATTGTCATTCTTGAAACCAGGGGTGACGCAGTTAAAATAGGAATAAAAGCTCCTAAAGAAGTTACAATTTACAGAGAAGAAATCTATGAAGAAATTAAAAAAGCAAATAAACAAGCTAGCAATAATGTCTTAATCTCAGATGTAGACAAAGCGCTTAACTTGCTTGAAAATAAAAAACGACCTGTAGATGATTATCTCAGTAAATTTAGCGCCATAATTACTACTCCTCAAAAAAACAAAGACCTCAATAAATAATTATGTCTCAAACAGATATAATAAACAGTTTAAATACAATGTACGAAGCCAGAAAAGAGCTTTTGATTAAAAAGAATTATGCTAACTCTATTAAAACCTTAATAGAGTTAATTTCTTATAAAAATTTAAGTAATAATGATTTTCTAAAAAATACTTTAGCACTCGCTTATCTGGAAAATAAGGATTATTCAGAAGCCGCAAAAATTTATTATGAGCTGGATCAAAAATATCAAGCAGGTTTTTGCGAGTTATTAATGGGGAATATTTATACAGCGAGAGATATCTGGTACAAAATACCAGAATCTGAGGCAAGCTGTTGGGGTAAAAGTTTACTGGATTTAATAGACCTTAAAAAAAATTACCTACCCACATTTATACAAATTCGTAACCATCTAGAATGTGATTTGGGTTATTTTATTCAGGCAGACAGGCTCGAATATGTAGAAAATATCACTAAATGTAGCGATATTTTAGCTTCTATCAATCCGGAAGCCTATAAATTCATTGGTAAAGCCTTGTTAAATAATGGTTTTGCTAACTTATCAATAAATTATTTCTTAAAAAGTCAAAGATTAATTCCTCAAGATTCTGAGAATTATTACCATTTAGGACAATATAGCTGTTTAGCAGGTGCTTATGAGGAAGGCAAAGAAATGTTAAATCATTGTTTACTACTTAACCAATATTATGTCCGTGCCAGGAATTTATTAGAAAAAATAGAGGCCAAAATAAAAAATTCCTAGAAAACTGTTTCTAGCTTCATTCCATCTTTCTCAGAACTAACCAGCCCACACCAGGTTCCCACCTGAACGAAATATACATTTCTATCCGGGCTTTCTTCGTGAGAAGCTTTTCTGACTATAAACTTGGGGTTTTTAATTCTGTCAAACTTATTCAGAATAAAAATTTCTGAGCCGATAACCCCTACAAGAGCTTTTTTACTTTCCAATTGAACTAAATAGAAAGCCCTTTCATCTTCTATCTCAATTCCTGCTATAAATTTGATATCCCCTGTTTTTTTATCATCAATAGAAGAGTTTTTATTAGCTTTTATATTGTAATATTCTTTATCGAGCTGATCTGGAGATATTTCCGTATATTCTCTGTTTTTTAAAGGATTTGGCTGTAGCGGTTTCAATGGATTTTCAGATAATCGTTCCAATATATCATCTGACTTATTATTTTGAAGTTTATTATTATTAATTTGAGATTTAGCAATTATGTCTTCGGTGTATTTTTGTGATTTTTGTTGTAACTCTGGATCAGATTCTGAGTTTATGTCTGGTTCAAACTCAGGTTTATCTGAATTTATCTCTATTTCTGTATCATCTTTATAAAACTCTTCCTGATTATTTTCTTGCTCCGGCTGAAATTCATCTTCTGCTTGTTGCATTATTTTAATCGGAATATCATTTTGCTTATTAATTATTCTTTTTATTATTTTAAATACTATTAAAACTAAAATTATCGAAATAAGAATAGGGATTAACATATTAAATATTGGATTAGATTTTTTAGCCTTATTTGCTGAATCAGACACTTTTGTTGCTGGCAACTCGTTAGTATTAGCAGAATTATCTGCTATTTTATTAGGTTCAACTTGTAAAGTTGTATTTTCTGCGGATACCGGAATTTCAACACTTGTAGAATTTTCAGTAACTTTGATATTATCTGGTTTTGCTTTATCATCAGAATTATTAGGCTGGTTTTTTTCTGTTTTCGAAGTTTCTACAACTGTTTCACTTATTTTTTTTGAATCATTTTGGTCTTTTAATACAGTTTTTGGGTTTGATTGTTTAACCGATTTTTCCTGATTTTCTTGACTATTATTTGATGATTGCTTTAGAAATTCTTTTTTATCTATAACCTTAGCTTGTGTTACAGTTTTAGTACCCTTTTGACTGATTACATTCTGAGATTTCACATTAACATTACTGGTTTTCTTAATATTTGTACTGATATCTTTTTTAGGCCTTAATTTTAAAGGCCCGGCTGTCTTTTTTAACAAGATTGTGGACAGTTCTTCCT
>MFRQ01000058.1:13959-45675 GCA_001784615.1 Candidatus Melainabacteria bacterium RIFOXYA2_FULL_32_9 | reverse complement strand
AATGTCCTGGTAAGATACTTCATTATCAACATTTAATTTTAAATTTTCTTTATTTGTTTTAATGGTTATTTTAGTATAACCATTATTAATATTAGAACTTATGTAGGGAACAAGCTTGATATCAACATCTTTAATATCATCAGCATATGGAGTTATATTAGGTTTTGATGTTATAGAATGATAAGTTTCCGGTAAAAATATTATGTATTCATTTTCACCCTTTTTTATCGGGCTCAATTCTATAGGGTATGGTTTTGAACTATATACTTTAATATTAACAGTGTCAGCATCAGATTTTTCAATGTTGACTTTTAAAAGCTGATTACTGTATTGGTTTTCAATAGCAAATACAGGATATTTCTTGTAATCCAAGAATCCCATACTAAACAGCATTACTAATATAAAAATATTAAATATGAAATGGTTTACTGTTCTCATTTACTCAAACCCGGACGCTAGATACTTTCTCTCTGACAAAATGGTGATATTGAATAGCTGTTAGATTAAATACTTGTTAACTTTTTTAGCAAGTTCAGTAATCCTTTTACTAACTTCTCCCTGGCTGATACCAATTTGATACGATATTTCTGCTTGATCTACACCTTTTAAATAACGAAGAATAAAGATATCCAAGTATCTTTTATTTTTTTCTTTTGAATCAATTTGCAAGATAATGTCTCTTATCGTTTTAACCTCTTCTTGCTGTATGATTCTTTCTTCAAAAGATGGAGCCGGATCCGGTATATCATATGCAATATTTTCATCTGCATCAAGTTGATACGATGAAGAAACAAATTTTTCCTGAATTCGTCGATAACCGGCTTTAGACTTTCTAAGTCTTCCAGAATTCTTCAATACTTCTAGAATGGCAGATTTTGCAATCTTGTTGAGATACATTTCAAAATTTTTAATATCCTCAAATGATGCCATAGCGCTATAAGCCCTTTTAAAGGCTTCACTGCAAAAATCATCAGCCAGATCCTCATTTCCGATGAATCTGGGACTATTCTTTACAATATTTTCTATTAAGCTACGGTGCTTTTCAGTTAGCTCCACTATAACCACCACCAAAGGTATATTTATGGCCCTTGCTTTTATCTTATCACTTTGTTATAAGATTACAAGTTTATAATTATACCTGCACTGATTTTACGCTTATTTGTCTGAATTGTAGGGAGCTTTGTATAATTAAACGTTTCTTTAATAGTTTGTAATACAATTTCATCAACTTGTCTTGATCCACTGCTGGTTTGAATTTTACTTTCCTGCACAATACCCTGTAAATCCATAACTACTTGTACTTTGATCTGGTTATTGGTTATACTTTCTGTCGCTGAGAGTAATTCTCTTGATAGCGCCATCTTCATTATTTGTCCTGTAACCATAAGATAATTCTTAAGTATTGGATCATTAGCTAAGGACAAGCCTATTTCCCAGGATATATTTGATATTTTAACCTGTTGACCCTGGCTCACAAAAGCATTCGCCAATATATCATTAATATTTCTAGTTGTAGGTTGTACCTGAGCAGAGTATTCCTGTCCTGTAATACTTGCAAGATGTTCTTTTAAGTTAGGCGTATTGGTTTCAGGAATATTACTTAAGTTTCTTTGATTACCAACAAATTGAGCTTGTTGAGAAATATTTTCAATTTCATTAGCTGTCTGAGGTTTCTGAGCCAGAGCTATACCAGCCAGCTTATCATTTAAAGCTAGTTGATTACCAATAACTAAGCCTGTACAAGTTAATACGCCAGCTGCAGTTAAAACAGAGGCTACCTTTATAAGTTGTGCCGTTTTATTGAATTTTCTTATATCAACAAGATTATCTTTCTTTTGCATTTCCTCATTATTTTTTTGCTCATCTTGTTGTTGTGATTGATGTCTAGTTATATCTGATTTATTAGCCTCTGTTTTAACTGCTTCTAAACTGTCTATTATTTCTATATCATCAATACTAGCAAGAATATCTTCGATATTTTCATCTATTTTAGCTGTTTCTTGTATAAGTTCATTAGTTTGTGTTTGTTCTAAAATATCAAATTTAGATTGTTCTTTTAAGAGCTTATATTGATACTCAAAAAGTACAGACTGTTCTAAAGGTGTTTCAAGAGTCACGGATTCAGAACTAGTTTCATCAAACGGACTTTCTTTAATAACGAGTTTTGAATCCTGAGTCTGCATTTTATTTGCAAGATTTTTGAAAACTTTTTCTTCATTATTTATCTCTAATTTTTCTTCAAGATTAGCCTCTGAGAATATTTCATTAAAAGCATCTTCCTGAACTTCATTAAGCTCTATAACAGGAAGCTCAAAGAAAACTTCATCTGATTCTTCAAGCTGAAGCTCAGGTTCAACAAAATTATCCTGATTTATACTTACAAGCCTATTTATCTGTCTAAAACATCTTGCAAATTTTCTTACAATAGTTTTTGGATTTTCAAAAACTATTTCTTTATCCTCTAGACAGTTCTCTTGATGAACGAATACCTCTGTTTGCTGATACTCCTGACTTGATTCAGCAACAGATTCACAGGAAACTTCAGCCTCATAATGTTGCTCAATATTATGTTCTTGCGTTTCTTCAACATTTTCCTGGTGTTCCTGAGGCGCTACTTCAGGTTCATTTTGCTGTGAGCCGTTTTCTAATTCTTCTAAAATCTCTTCTTCGTTATTATCTTGGTTTTCGTAATTATCATCAGCAAACTGGTTATCCTGAGAAGGGTTAAACAACATATCCAAAGCATCCTTAATTCCCGGTGATTCTATAATTGCAGGATCAGGGAATATCTGCTCGGAATCTTCAGGATTAGCAATAGATGATAACCCAATATATTGTGGTTTAATTTTATTTTCTTTTTTAGAGATATTTTTAATTGAATTGAAAAGACCTGGCTTCTGTATTTTATGATTCTTAGGCTGAGAACTTTGCAGCGAATCTGACATTTGGGGTAATGCATTTTCGTAATCTTTCAAGGTGAAATAATATAAAAGTTCTTCTTTTTTTACACAGGATATTGCTCTATTTAAATCATAAAGGGTATAAAACTCTTCTCTACAACTTTCGCAAGTTGCTAAATGCTTTATCAAAAACTCCTTATTTAATCCAGATATCGTATTATCAAGATAAGATAAAAATAAATCCTTGGCATAATTGTGATCTAAAGATAAATAAATGTAATGTTTTGGTGCTATAGTTTTTATAGCAGCCAATAAATCTAATATAGGCCTTAAGATATTTGAATCTATAAAGAAATAATTTTTGTTTCCAGATGCTGCTGTTATATCTTTAGCTTCTATAAATCCAATAAGTTCAGCTCTATCAAGCTTATTATTTACTTTAATAGCAACATAAATATCAGGAGACAGTTCATAGGCACGATGATCTTTAGGAATCCACATTTGTGGATATTTATCACCAACAATAGCCCTTACATCGATTCTTAGATTATTTTCAAGCTTGATATCCGCAATATCAAATTCATTTAAAATTAGTGGATTATTCCAGCAATTGTTAACAGTACTTACAGTAATTCTTCGTTCTCTAAGATAATTAATAAGAATATTAAGCGCAAGTAGTGATATATAGGCTCTTTTTCTGGATTTCGCACTATTCAAATAGCTAATGGCATTTTGCACATTATCTTTTTCTTTATTATTTATTCTTTTGCTTATAATCGCCATATCCCACTCTTACTTATGCGATTTTATCTATATTTAATAAGAGTGCATTTTATAAAAAAATATTCCAATTTTAATAAAAAATCATCTATTTGATGTAGATGACAAGAGTTTAAACTTAAATTTCATACTAATTTTTTAATATTATTTAATGAAGAAGTAGTGATCATAAAAACATTAGAGTACTGGTTAAAGTTTTTAAGAATTGTCAGCTTAATAAAACTAATTATTTCTTAATGAGACTTCTATTATCACTGATGAATCATGCTAAAATATATAAAATCATGTTAGAATGCAATTCAAATTATATTGGAAATTTGATATTAGTGTTCAGTATTTTATTAAATAGACATTATAAGTGAGATTAATAATATTTGGCAGAATTAGCGTACATAGAAACTGGGAGAAGTTAAGGTGTGTAGGATAGGTGCAATCAAATCTAAGGATTATATCCATCCTTCTAAAGCATTGCAGTTAATGAGATCACAGCAAAAAGGCCATGACAACTCAGGCTTTGCAATGATTATGCAGGATCTAGGCGGTATTTTTGAAAATTATAAAGGACTGCCCATTCTTTCAATGGCATGTACAAATAAAGGAACGAAAATAGCAGAAGATATTCTACATACAATAGGATTTGTCAGGGTAATGCAATGGAATCCGGATGTACATCCGTCTCCTGAACTTAATATACAACCAATGCCTAATTATGTTTTTGAGGTTTTTAATTATCCTGCAAGCTATAAGTATGCTCCTCAGGAAGAAAAAGAAGAACTATTAGTAGATACAAGATTAAGACTAAGAAGAGAACTTGAAAAAGAAGATGATGGCTATGTTTATTCCTTTTGGCCTGATGTAGTTACACTTAAAGAAATAGGTGATCCAAAAGACATAGGAACTTATTTCGGACTATGGCAGGAAGATGATGATTTTACTGCAAAAATAATTACAGCTCAGTGCAGACAAAATACAAACTATGATATAGTTCGCTATGCTGCTCATCCATTTTTCCTACAAGGATATACAGCTTTAGCTAATGGTGAAAACACCTTCTATGAAAGAAATAAATTATTCCAAAAAAGCCTGAATAAAGGTTATATAGGATTTGAGTCCGATTCTCAGTGCTTCCTTTATACATTGCACTATATCAACAAGATTTTAAAATGGCCTTTATCCTATTATAAACATACAATAACACCTCTACCTTTTGACGAAACAGAAAAAAGAGAAGATAAAGAAATACTCCTAAGAATTAAAGCATCACTGGCTCATTTAGAGATAAATGGCCCAAATACCATTATTGGGGTACTTCCTGATGGTACATTGTTTACTTGCTGCGATTCTAAAAAATTGAGACCGGTTGTAGTTGGAAGAACTGATGACACAGTTATCATTACTTCCGAGGTAACTGGCATAAATGAGGTTCTGCCTGAAAGAAACTGGGAAGAAGATATATATCCTCATGAAAGAGAAATGGTTGTAATCAATAATGATCTGAGGGTAAGCAGATGGCAACAATGAAAATTAATCAAGTCGCAGTAGATGATCTGCAGTGGAAAATAGAATATAAGTCTGACAGATGCACACTTTGTGGAAAATGCGTGGCTTCCTGTGTGTTTAAAGCAATAGAAGCAAAGGTTGAGAAAAGACGTAAAGTAGTCAGCGAAGGACTAACTCCAGAACCTAAAGTAACTTTTCAAACAATTCCAGTTATAAAACAGGTTGTTAATGCTAGCAATTATTGCAGAGGCTGCGGTATCTGCGAAAGAGTATGCCCAAATGATGCCATTAAACCTGTTAAAAACCCTTATGAAAGACATGCAATAAAATATAGAGCTACATATGGAGATTCCATTAAAAGAGGTGGCAGATCAAATATAAGTGTTGAAGGAAGAACCCTTGATAAAATAAAAGTGGGCAGAATTTCACAAATGACAGATCCTTCCCTTGATGCCCAGAGACACACTTTTGATATGCTGGCTCCCTTTGGAAGAATATTACCACCAGAACAATTACCATTTGAAGTACAAGATGGAAAATTGGCTTTGTCCAAGCAAATTTCTCCTAATAGATGGATTTATCCTATTATTATTGGTGATATGTCAATTGGTGCACTGTCCTGGAGAATGTGGGAAGCACTATCAATTGCTACAGCATATTTAAATGAGGAAGTTGGACTGCCCGTCAGAATGTGCTCCGGTGAAGGTGGTTTACCAAATAGACTATTAAGATCAAAATACTTGAAATATATGATTTTACAGATCGCGTCAGGACACTTTGGCTGGAATAGAATTATAAATGCAATGCCTGAGATGGTAGAAGACCCAGCAGGTGTACTTATAAAAATAGGACAAGGCGCAAAGCCTGGTGATGGTGGTTTATTACAAGCTAAAAAAGTTGCAAGTCACATTCAGGAAATCAGGGGTGTGCCAAAAGCTGATTTGCTAAGTCCTCCTAATCATCAGGGGCTTTATTCTATTGAAGAAAGCGTCCAAAAGATGTTTCTATCCTTTAATGCAGCGTTTAAATTTAAAGTACCTGTCGCTATTAAAGTAGCAGCAAGTTCTACAAGCGTATCAGTTTATAATAACCTATTAAGAGATCCATATAATATAGTGGGTGGTTTCTTCCTCGATGGTATTCTAGGGGGAACAGGCGCCGCTCATGAGATTTCATTAAATCATACCGGACACCCTGTAGTATCAAAACTAAGAGATTGCTATTTAGCAGCTGTGCATCAAGGAAAACAAGGACAAATTCCACTCTGGGCAGCAGGCGGTCTTGGGCAGACAGGTAATCTCGCAGGTGATGCTTTCAAAATGATATGTCTTGGCGCAAATGGTATTTTTACAGGAAAATTAATGCTGCAAATAGCAGGATGCATAGGAAATGATTTTGGTAAATGTAATGCCTGCAATACTGGCTTATGTCCTGCTGGTATATGTACACAGAATCCTGTACTAGTTAAGCGCTTAGATATAGATAAAGTTGCGGAAAATATAATTAATTACTTTGTTGCGGTGGATCAAGAGCTTAAAAAGCTGCTAGCGCCTATTGGTAATAGCTCATTACCGGTAGGAAGATCAGATGCATTAATTGCAGTAGATCAAGATGTAGCTGATAAATTACAGATTCAATATGCCTGCTAGCGGTTAAGAACTAATAAGATTTGGTTTTCTGGAGGTTTAAATGCCTGAAACTACAAAAATAAATAATCAAGAAACTGAAAATACAAAAAAGGTTAAAATAGAAGGAATTGTTGGTGGGATCAGATTATCAACTCAACAATTACTTCAAGAAATATATAAAAAATTAGAAGAAGGCTATACGGAATTTGAGATCCTTGGTTCAGGCCAACACGATATTGGCGGCCCTCTCTGGAGAAATGACAATAAGCCTTTAATATTTAAGGTTAAAAATCCCGGCCAAAGAGTTGGTTCAATGGGAATGTTAGGAACTCAAATAATTATTGAAGGTTCTGCCCCTGCTGATGTCGGTTGGTTGAATGCAGGAGCTGAAATTATTTTAAAAGGTGATGGTGGTGATACTACGGCTCATTGTGCTGCTAACGGCAAAATTTATGTTGGTGGAAGAGTTGGAACCAGATCAGGCGCATTAATGAAGCACGATCCTAAGTTTCCGGCTCCTGAGTTCTGGGTCTTGAAAAATGCCGGATCATTTAGTTTTGAGTTTATGGGCGGCGGTGTTGCTGTTGTTTGCGGTTACGGGTGTGAGACTTTAGATTCAGTTCTTGGACATAGAAGCTGTGTTGGAATGGTTGGTGGCACAGTTTATGTAAGAGGAAAAGTGCAAGATTTATCCGATGATGTATGGTTAATGGACCTGAATGATGGCGATATAGAATTTTTATCAAAAGGTCTTCCTGAATTCCTTGGAAAAGTTGAAAAGCCAGAAATTCTTCCTGAATTATTAGAATTTTCACAATGGAAAAAAATCGTAGCTAAAACTTATGAAGAACGTAATATTCGCTCTTTAATGCCAACAAAGCAGTTTAGACAAACGAAGTGGGTAGAAGGCGGGATCTTTGGAGATATTATTGAAGAAGATTACTATGTTGCTGAATTAGTTGAAACTAACAGGCTTAGAATCAGATATCCTGAATGGAGAAATTCCAATTATTCAGCTCCATGTGAATATAATTGCCCAATAGGTATTCCTACGCAAAAGAGAATTGCTCTTTTAAGAGATGGTAATATTGCTGAAGCACTAAGATTAGTACTAGATTATAGCCCATTTCCTGCCTCAGTATGTGGACAGGTTTGTCCTAATTTATGTATAGATGAATGTAATAGAAAATATATAGATGTCCCTGTTAAAACAGCTGAATTAGGTCTGTTAAGTAAAGACATAAAAATTGAAGCTCCTAAAAAAGAACAGGATAAGAAAGTTGCTGTTATAGGTTCTGGTGCAGCAGGTATTGGTGCAGCTTGGCACTTAAGAAGATTAGGCTATCAAGTTGAATTATTCGAAGAAGATAAAGTAATTGGCGGTAAATTAAGACAGGTAATTCCTGAAGAAAGACTAAACCGTGAAATTCTTAATACCGAACTTGAAAGAATAAAAAACATTGGAGTGAAAATAAAAACCAACTCTAAAATGGACCAGGTTTTATTTGGTGAACTTGAGAAAAATTATGATGCAGTGGTTGTAGCTGTTGGCGCACACAAACCAGTCGTAATACCTTTTGAAGGACACGAAAGACTTATTAAAGGACTGGATTTCTTAAAAGCCATTAACAATGGTGAGAAACCTAAAGTTGGTAATAAAGTTGTTGTAATAGGTGCAGGTAATGCTGCTATGGATGTGGTAATCGGTGCCTATCAATTGGGGGCTAAAGAGGTTACCTCTATAGATATTCAGAAACCAGCGGCTTTCCAACAAGAAATTGAACACGTTGAAAAGCTTGGCGCTAAAATCCTTTGGCCATGTTTTACAGATAAAGTAAGTGAAAAAGGTGTTCATCTCAAAGATGGTACACTTTTAGAAGCTGACACTGTGATAATCTCAGTTGGTGACAGACCTGATTTAGCATTCTTAAGCACTGAATATATGGATGAAACAGGCAGAGCCAGAATAAATGAATTTATGCAATCTGAAGCAAATGAAAAAGTCTTCATACCGGGTGATGCTGTAAAACTTGGACTTTTCACAAATGCAATCGCAGATGGCAGGAAAGTTGCTTTAAATATTGATAGAATGTTGTCAGTGCTTCCTTTAGATAACTTTGAAAAAGCCCCTATGATACCAAAAGATAGGGTGAAAACAGAATTTTATCAACCGATACATCCACAAAGTGTGTCTAAAATGGATACTGAAGAAGAAGCAAATCGTTGTATGAGTTGTGGATTCTGTAGAGACTGTAAATTCTGTCAGGATGTATGTCCTGAGCAAGCAATAACAAGAAGAGAGTATCCTGATAAATCTTTTGAATACTATAGTGACCCTGAGAAATGCATAGGATGTGGTATTTGTGCTGGAGTTTGTCCTTGCGGAGTCTGGACTATGCTCGATAATCTAAGCACCTACGAGGAAGCTTAATTAATGAATTATTCGGTTATAAATCTCTTAAAACAGGTACTTTCTCTACGTCACTGTTCGGCCTTAAAATTGACATGGCCTCAAGGTTCCTACGAGAAAATACCTGTTTATTACTGTACCTATTTAATAAAATAACATTGTAGGAGAATATAATATGAAAAAGAAGGTTGTTTTAGCGTATTCAGGCGGATTAGATACAACTGTTATTATCCCATGGCTACAAGAAAACTACGATTACGACGTAATAGCTGTTTGCATTGACTTAGGTCAAGGCAGTGAAACAGAAGGACTGGAAGAGAAAGCCCTCTCAACAGGGGCATGCAAGTATTATATTAAAGATGTTGCGGAAGAATTTGTAACGGACTATGTCTGGCCTAATTTAAAAGCTGGTGCCATTTATGAAAATAAGTATTTATTAGGTACATCAATGGCAAGACCTTTAATTGCTAAATGTCTTGTTGATATAGCCTTACAAGAAGGTGCTGTAGCAATTTGTCACGGAGCTACAGGCAAAGGAAATGATCAGGTTAGATTTGAGCTTACAATAAAGGCACTGGCTCCACATCTTGAAATTATTGCTCCATGGAGAATTTGGGACATAAAATCCCGTGAAGATGCGGTTGCTTATCTTGAACAAAGAGGAATTCCTGCTCCGGTAAAAAAAGGTGAAAGCTATAGTAGAGATAGAAACTTATGGCATCTTAGCCATGAAGGGCTCGAATTAGAAGACCCAGGCATGGAGCCAAATTATAACAGGCTTCTTCAACTATCAATTACACCAGAACAAGCTCCTGACACACCAACTTATGTTGAAATAGAGTTTAATCAAGGCATCCCTGTTAAACTTGATGGAGAAACACTGAGTGCAGCTCAAATAATTGCTCAATTAAACGAAATTGGTGGTAAGAATGGTATTGGTATAGTTGATATCCTTGAAAACCGCGTTGTTGGTATGAAATCAAGAGGCGTATATGAGACTCCCGGTGGGGCAATTCTATACTATGCCCACGAAGAATTAGAACATATGTGCCTTGATAAGCAGACATTTGCTTATAAACAAATGATTGCAATCAAGTTTGCTGAATTAACTTATAGTGGAGAATGGTTCACTCCTTTAAGAGAAGCATTGTCAGCTTTTGTAGATTCAACTCAGCAAACAGTTACAGGTACAGTTAAACTGAAATTATACAAAGGAAATATTATTCCAGCAGGAGCTACATCTCCATATTCTTTATATAATGAAAGCCTGGCAAGTTTTACAACAGGTGAATTATATAATCATAAAGATGCAGAAGGATTCATTAACCTGTTTGGCCTACCATTAAAGGTCAGAGCTTTAATGCAGCAGCAGGCTAATGCCAATCAGCCTTGCGGGAAAGTATAAAGATAGAATCTGAGTAGAGAGATATTACTTTCGTCGCTGATGCAGCTAAAAATGATCGCTGCATAGGCTCCTTCAGTAACATCTCTCTACATAAAGAAAATACATCTGCTAATATGTACATAGAGAATAAAATACTTGTAAGGAGATAAAGGATGAAACTGTGGGGCGGGCGTTTTGAAAAGTCTACTGATGTAATGGTAGATGATTTCAATTCTTCTATTTTCTTTGATCAGAGGCTTTATAAACAGGATATAGAAGGCAGTATTGCACACGTAAATATGCTTGGGAAGCAGGGAATTATTCCTGTTGAAGATGCTGAATTAATTAAAAAGACGCTTAAAGAAATTCTAGCTGACATAGAAGCTGGAAAAGTCGAATTTGATATTGCAGCTGAAGATATTCATATGAATGTTGAGACAATTCTTATTTCCCGAATAGGAGATGTAGGCAAAAAACTTCATACTGGCCGCAGCAGAAATGATCAGGTAGCGCTGGATATGAGAATGTACGTAAAAGAAGAAATTCAAACTATCAGGTCAATGATCTATAAATTACAATTTGCACTGACAGCTTTTGCTAAAAAGCACACAGAAACTATTATGCCAGGTTATACACATTTACAAAAAGCCCAGCCCATCACACTTGCTCATCATTTAATGGCATATTTTGAAATGTTGAAACGTGACAGAGAACGTTTACTGGAAACTTATAACCGTACAAACATCATGCCTCTGGGTTCAGGAGCTTTAGCTGCTACTACTTACCCTCTAGACCGTTATGCAGTAGCAAAAGAACTTGGTTTTGCCGATATTACCCATAATAGCCTTGATGGGGTTTCAGATCGCGATTTCTGCATTGAATTAATGAGTGATTTATCTATATTAATGATGCATTTAAGCCGTTTTTGCGAAGAAATAATACTCTGGAGTTCACTTGAATTCGCTTTTGTAGAGTTAGATGATGCATACAGCACAGGAAGCAGCATCATGCCACAAAAGAAAAATCCTGACGTGGCTGAATTGGTTCGTGGAAAATCAGGCCGTGTATATGGCAGCTTAATCGCGCTTTTAACAACAATGAAATCTCTTCCTCTTGCTTATAATAAAGACATGCAAGAAGACAAAGAACCAACATTTGATGCTATAGACACAGTGAAAATGTGCTTACCAGTCTTCACTGCAATGATAGAAACGATGAAAGTCAGAAAAGAAAATATGTATGAGTCTGCTCAGGGTGGATTTACAAATGCAACAGATGCTGCTGATTATATGGTCAAAAAGGGTCTGCCTTTTAGAGATGCTCATGAAGTAATTGGTAAATTAGTACTTTACTGTATTCAAAACAATAAAGCTCTTGATGAATTAACTTTAGATGAGTTTAAAACATTCTCACCTATTTTTGATCAGGATGTCTATAAGGCCATATCTCTGGAAGAATGTGTAAATAGAAGAAATGTTATTGGCGGTCCTTCAAAAGAAATAATGGAAGAAGTCATTGCCAAAAGCGAAGAATATTTAAAACAAAACGCTTAAAGTCTATTCAGTTAAGGTTTTACATAAATTGTTGATGGTTTCATCATTTTCATAAATAAATTGTTCTGCAAGTGCCCTTAATGCCCCTAAATTTTGAGGGCTGGCATTGTCAATCGCTTCATTATTGGGATTAAGAATTACATTAAAGCGATAATAGCGTTTTTGTCCATTTATATCTGGTAACAAACATCCTAACTGATAATCTACAGTATCTGCAACTCCATGTCCTGATATGTCCAACACTTTTCTAGTCCAATCCGACCGTTTCCATTTTTTTGCATCTTCATAAAGCCATGTTTTACTTGGATTGCCTGTTCCAAGTGAAATTACCAGAAAATCTTTAGCATCAGGATACATTTTTTTAGCTTCAGCTAAAGCACATAAAGCAGGATTATTAGCATAAACTCCACCATCAACCAATACAAGATAATCTGAATCTGCTATATTTAGCTTTAAAGGATCAAAATAAGTAGGTGCAGCGGAGCCTGCATAAGCTACATCTTTCATAAGAAAATCATATATTGGATTTTCTTTTGCTTTCTTGCTGTTAAAGAAAAACACCTTACGCTTTTCAATATCATAAGCAGGGATAAGAACTTCAGCTAAAGCATCCGAAAGCTTATTAGAATTATAGAGATCTTCAAAAACCTTATATAAAAACTTTTTAGGATATTTTTCACTTATTATTCCTAACTTTTGAAGATTCTTAAGAACAAATGAAAGAGCCCGAAAAGCTTTTGGAAAAGCAAACTGCCCTTTTAATTCATATAAACGGGCTATTTCTTCAGCTTTATACGCAGGATTATTATTTTCATCGGGGGTTACAAGTCCTAAAGCTAAAATACCACCTGTTGAAGCACCTGCGACAAGATCAAAAAGATCAGCAACCGGTTTTTGGGTTCTTTTCTCTATTTCCGCCAGTATTAAAGCAGGAATTAAGCCTTTAATACCCCCACCATCTATTGATAAAATTTTAATCATCTTTGACATAAAAATAGTATAACTTTTAATAATAATGCAGTAAAGCTGGTAAACTGATCGAAATATTATGGTAAATGTTTCAGATAAATTATCTCCGTCGGGTGCTAACGCACGAACTTATGTCATCAATCATTCCAACAATACCACTTAAATTATTCCAGTCAGGACTATTACTTTGACCAATAAATTATGGAGATGGGAATGTTTTCGTAGGAGCCTTGAAAACTCGAAGAGTTTGAACAGCGACGGAGAAAATATTCCCATCGAAATTATTCGGTCAATCCACTAGTAACAGAAAATTTTCATCAAAACATAAAACTACTCTTCCAAATCCATACCTGATTCCGGCCACTGGGAAATGGTTACAGATTTTCCTAACATCTTTCCTTCTTTTAAAATTTGAAGATTTATTGTTGAATTTATTGGCATTGCTCTAATGATTGTTTGAAGCTCTTTTGGACTGGTAACCACTTTACCATTCACTCTCTGAATTATATCTCCTTGTTCAAGACCTGCTTTATCTGCTGGACTATTGGGAATGATTTCACCAACTACTATCCCTTTTGTATTTAA
The DNA here is from genome assembly GCA_001784615.1 of Candidatus Melainabacteria bacterium RIFOXYA2_FULL_32_9. Classification (NCBI taxonomy): domain Bacteria; kingdom Bacillati; phylum Candidatus Melainabacteria; species Candidatus Melainabacteria bacterium RIFOXYA2_FULL_32_9. Next base: position 31,966 of record MFRQ01000058.1, on the reverse strand, counting down.
AGATACACCTAAACTCTTTGCCAATTCTGGATTTAAAGGAGACATAGCTAACCCAACCCATGGACGTGGAATTGTTTTTCCTGCTATAAGCTGACTTGAGATTTCTCTTGCAACGTTTATTGGAATAGCAAAGCCTATTCCCTGTGCTCTTCCAACAATAGCTGTATTAATCCCAACAACTTCGCCATTAATATTTACAAGGGGTCCTCCAGAGTTACCTGGATTAATCGCAGCATCTGTCTGAATAAAATCTACATTAGAAATAGGTACTTCTCTACTTACTGCACTTATAATTCCTAATGTTACTGTATTACTGAAACCCAGTGGACTACCAATTGCAATAACCCAGTCTCCGGGTCTAGTTGCAACACTATTACCTAACTTTGCAGGCTTTAATCCTTTTGCATCAATTTTTATAACAGCAATATCGCTAAATTTATCTTTTCCAACTACTTTTGCAGTGTATTCTTTATCATCTTCTGTAGTTACTTTAATTGTTTTAGCATCTTCGATAACGTGATAGTTAGTTAAAATAAATCCATCTGATGAAATAACGGTTCCTGAAGCATCACCAGTGACTTTTCTCTTCTTTGGAACAGCCTTAGGCGTTACTCCAAAAAACTTCTCAAAAAATTCCTCATTAAAAGGAAGCCCTTTAAAATCAAATTCTACTACTTCTTCATTCTCAGTCTCAATACTTACTACAGATGGCTCCATAATTTCAGCAATATTTGCAATTCTATCAGAGCTTATATAAACCCCATTAGTTGGTATAGGAGCTGCAATAACTGGAATAAACTGAAAAACAAGAAAATTTAAGATAAAAGTAAGATTTAAAACAAATACCTTGATATTTTTGATTTCCATAAGCCCTATCACTCCTCCCGCTTCTCAAAATCTACTTTTAACGTATAAAATAAGTCAAAAACAAAGTTAATCAACATTCAGAGTAAATCTTATGAAATAATCAATTAATATGATATTAGCTATCGTGGCTAACCTTATATTTTATTTAAAAGCATCAATATGCCAATAGTTATAAAGGCAACAGCTGCTATTTTATTCATATAAAAAGTCGGAATATATTGACCGATAAACTTACCCGCCAAAGCTCCTATTAATGTAACAGTGACCAGAGCCAGAGATGCACCTATAAAAACAGATAAAGTTGAACCTTTTGCTGCAAGATTTATAGTAGCAAGCTGAGTTTTATCTCCCATTTCTGCCACAAATACCAATAAAAAAGTCTGAATTAATAAACTAAAATCCATTTTATTCTCCAATCTTAGCTCTTATAGAGATAAGCTTTTTACAAAAGTTGTATTAATATACAAGATTTAGTATATTGAAAAAGAAATTTCAAGTGTAAGGGGAAAAATATTTTGTGGGATTTAATAGTAGTTGGAGGCGGAGCTTCCGGGGTTGCAGCAGCTATTTCAGCTGCAAGACAAAAATGTAAAACTCTGTTAATAGAAAAAATGGGATTCTTAGGTGGAACTTCTACGGCAGCTCTTGTTACACCAATGATGAGGAATATGATCAGCAATGATCAAAATCTTACAAATGGAATATATTTAGAAGTCCTAGAAAGACTTAGAGAAACCGGGCATGCTGCGACTCACACAGATGGAAATCCGGGATGGTTTGATCCTGAGATGATGAAATGTGTTTTAGATGACTTATGTGAAGAATCAGGAGTAGAAGTCTTATTTGATACTACAGTAACTAACGTAAAAACACAGAATGATTTACTAATATCTGTTATTTGCTTAAATAAATCAGGATTTAGTGAACTTAAAGCAAAGTATTTCATAGATACTACAGGAGATGCAGATGTTGCAGCACTTGCAGGCGTTCCTTTTGAACTTGGAGATTCCGATAAAACCTACCATTATACTTTTTTAGAAGAAGACGATCATCGACACCAAGCTTTAAGCTTAAGATTTATAATGACTAATGTTGATATTGAGGCTTTGGGTGACTGGTTGAAAGAGGTCGACCCTGATTCAGGAATTTCCTCTGTGGTTCAGGATAAAAAAGGACAAATATTACTAACAACAGCTCATACCTGGGAAGATAAAGACTGGAAATTAAGACCATATTTTAATCAAGCAGTAAAAGATGGCGTATTAAAACCCGAAGATGGAGCATATTTTCAAATTTTTTCCATTCCAGGACAAAAAAATGCTATAGCCTTTAATTGTCCAAGAATTTACTCAGAAAAAAATCTTAATCCTCTTAACATGTGGGATATAAGTTATGCTCAGAAAATGGGCAGAAAACAAATTAGAAGAATTGCTGAATTTTGTAAGATATATCTGATTGGGTTTAAAGAAGCTTATATAAGTCAGATTGCACCACAACTTGGCATTAGAGATTCAAGAAGAATTGAAGGTATTTATAAATTAACAGAAGAAGATATTTTTAACGCTAAAAAATTCAATAATCCGGCGGCAAAATCAAATTACCCGGTAGATATTCACTCTACTGAAAAAGGGAAAAGTGAATTGAAGTTTCTCCCTGAAAGTGAATATTATGAAATACCGGTTGAATCTCTTATGACTCAACAATACACTAATTTACTTGTCGCAGGAAGACCCATATCAGCCACTTTTAGAGCTGAAGCATCATTAAGAATACAGCCTAACTGCTGGGCATTAGGTGAAACTGCCGGAAATCTTGCTTCAGAAAAAATCATAAAGGAGTAAACATATGGGTGATAAAATCACCTAACTTAAGTTAACGCTTGATGACATTGAAGCATACAGACTTAACTTATAATTATCAATTAACTATGGAGCACTACTAATTATGGATAATGTATTAATAACAGCTATTTGTCCTCACCCACCAATAATAATCCCTGAAGTAGGAAGATCTGAGACAGGGAAAGTCGAGCAAACTATTCTTGCTCTTCAAAAGCTTTCAGATAAAATTGTAAAAGCCAATCCAGAAACCGTAATTATCGTTACCCCTCATTCTTATTTCAATCCTCATTTTTTTAATGTTTATATGGATAAGGTTCTTACTGGAAATTTTGCTAATTTTGGCGCACCAACTGCTAAAGTCACTTTTGAAAATGATATAGAATTCATTGAAAATCTTGATATTCAATCTAAAGAATTTTTTAATGGGCTGAACAAAATGCCTTCAGGAACATCTTTAGATCATGGTAGTACAGTTCCTCTTTATTACCTCAATAAAGCTGGTTATAATGGAAAAATAGTAGTAATCAACTACTCATCTTTTGCACCTGAAAAACATGCCTACTTTGGTCAGGTAATAAGAAGAACCGCTCATACACTAAATAGAAAGATTGCATTCGTTGCAAGTGCAGATTTAAGCCACAGACTTACCCAGTCAGCACCAGCAGGGTATGACTCTGAAGCTCATTTCTTTGATGAAATTATTGCAGATAATGTATCTAAAGGTGATTACTCGGCCATAATGGATATCCATCACGAATTAAGAGAAAGAGCAGGAGAATGTGGTTTTAATTCTATAATGGTTGGTGTTGGTGTAGTTGATAAAAAGCCACAGAGTAATGAGGTTTTATCATACGAAGCACCGTTTGGAGTCGGATATTTAGTAGCTACGTTATAGCCATTCATTTCGCAGGTGGAATATTCTCTCCGTCGCTGTGCAAATTACTCCGTATTTGCAAGACTCCTACGAAAATATCCCACCTTTACTCAAATAATTTAGAAAGAAACAAGTAGGGAGAAAATTATGAAACCAGCAGAGTTGGCAAGACTTACTGTAGAAAAATATATTAAAGAAAGACAAACACTTATACATCAAACTAGTTTAATCGGTATAGATGTGCAAAAAGCAGGCACATTTGTTTCAATCAAGACAAAAGATGGGGATTTAAGAGGTTGTATAGGGACAATATTCCCGACAAAACAGACCATAGTTGAAGAAATTATTCATAATGCAATTGCAGCAGCAACTGAGGATCCTCGTTTTGATGAAATACAAAGACATGAACTAAATAATCTTAAATATTCTGTTGATATTCTATATCCGCCAGAGCCTGTTAAATCTTTTGAAGAACTTAACACTAAAACCTACGGCATTATCGTTGTTGCAAAAAATGGAAGACAGGCTCTGCTTTTACCTGATTTAGAAGGTATAGACACTGTAGAAGCTCAGGTGTCTATATGCAAAAATAAAGCAGGCATTCCATTAAGCGAACCTGTTGCAATTCAAAGATTTAAAGTTGAAAGATATCCTGAATAATAACTATTTAAACGTATAAAAGGCAGGTATTAAACCTGTTTATATACTTTTTTTATGTTTATTATCTTATCACCTATCTTAATCCCTTTAATTGAGATACTCTTTAGCCATTCAGGAATGTATGAATTCTCTAAAACTACTTCCTGATTCTTAACTTGCAATCCTATTAGCCTTATCAAAAGCCATATTAAACTCCCACTTGCCCAGGCTTGTGGGGAACAGGCTTCAGGGTAGTTTTCTATAAAAGTATCACCGTCTTCTCTCTGAAAACCACTGAATAATTCAGGAAGTCTATTGCCTTCAAACATATTGGCTGCTTCAAAAAGTCCTTTAGCTATCATTGCCATAGATTTTTCTGACAATCCGGCAGCCACAAAAGCACTGTCATGCACCCAAACAGAACCGTTATGATAGCTTATAGGATCATAAGCATGACACTTACAACCAAGTGTCCTTATCCCCCAACCTGAATACATATCATTAGAGATCATTTTATCCTCTATCATATTGATTTTATAGTCTTCTATTATTCCCATAGACAAACAATGCCCAATATTGGAAGCAACATTTAGCACAGGCTTATTACTTCTATCAAGAGCCATAGTGAAAAATTGTTCATCATTGAGCCAAAAATCTTTATTAAACCTTGCTTTTAGATCAATTGCCTGCTTCATAAGATTTTCAGCCTTTTCATACTCACCAAGCTCGTTATAAATTTCACTCATCAAAATATATGCTCTATACACATATCCCTGAACCTCAGCAAGAGCGATAGGGTAATCAGGATCACATAAATTACCTTTTACATTAAGTACGTGCCTTATACTGTCTCCAGCATCCTTCCAGCCTTGATTCTGAATTTTAACCTTTGAATGCATAGAACCTATAAAACGCAAATATCCCTCAGATATATTTGAATTTATCCATTTAAGTGCTGCTTCTGCATTTGGAAGTAGTTTTTTGAGAAAATCCTTATCCTGAGTCCATTTATAGTATTCCCCATACAGAATCAACCATAAAGGAGTAGCATCAACTGTTCCATAATAAGGAGCATGAGGAATAATTCCACTATTTGCAAGTTCCCCAACTCTCAATTCGTGCAAAATCTTTCCCGGGGATTCCTCTCTTTGCACATAATAATTTTTTATTCCTTTAATGGCAGCATTTTTAACACACACTGGCCAATTAGCAGCTTGAATATCGCTTAATTCTTGGATATATCTATCGTCAAAATCTTTCCCCTGAAACTTTGCGAGTAATTCTAAAGTATCCCTTGCTATATCGTTATTTAGAGGAAATACCTGAAGAGCTGTTGTCAAACTGTCTCTACCAAATAAAGCTGCATATCTAGGTAAGCCTGCACTAATATAACTGTATGATTTACCATCAATATTTATATAATTGACTAGCATATTTAAATCTTTGAGACTTTTATCTATAGTTTTTTGTATATTTGGTATATCCCCATCAATCTTAATCGCTGAAAACTCAGTTTTCTTTGCATTCTCAATTAAAGCCATCGCTTCATCATAAGAAGCCGGAGGGTCTAGAGTAATTTCCCCATCTACATAGGCTTGTGAATTCAATAAAGGCAAAATCATTATACAAATATTTCTGGCTTGATTTGGCTGTAAATCAATTTGATAAATCAATTTAGCTGAAACTTCATCAACATATTCAGGAAAAATTAAACTATCATTCTCTACCAAGCGAACCTTAACTCCGTAAGTATTGGATTCCAGAGTTGTGCTAATAATAACATTCCCTTCCTGGTCACATTCAATACGTACAGGAGGATTATCCCTGCAAATTTTACCTCTTACTTCAAATATATCTTTAATTAAACTTGATAAAATCAAGTTAGCTTTTAAACTTTCATGTCCTGAATTAACCAACTCTAATTTCTCAAAAAAGGCACCATTTATAGTTCGTCTTCTTTTAGCAATAGCGTAATCACCATAATTAAGCTCATCATGAGACCAGAAATTGTGGTTTTCTGAAAAATTTAATTTGTGTGGTAATTCTTGCGCATATTTATTTAATATTTTAAGCTCATACTGATCAACAAATCTCATATCATCAGCAAATAAGCCTAAAGCTCTTGATTCTCCAGTACCTTTATTAGCTTCAGAAGTTATATTGCCGTCTTTCTCAGTATTTAGGAACAAATTGCCATACTTGATAATATGTGTTCCTTCACTACTCTTTGAAGCGTTTAATATACTGTTAACTTTAGATTGCAAGCTAAAATGCGGACGATTATAGATAATGTCTTTAACATAATTATCCTGAAGTTCAGCTGCTTTTGATAAACTATCCAGCCCTATAAGTAAGGTAGTAACTTTAGATAGTATTTTTATACCTTCTACATCTTTTATTTCTAAAGCATTTAATATATTGAATAGTTCTATAATCCTAATATAAGATAATTCTTTTATTTCATTCAATGCAATAATCAGCATTTTTCCATTATCTCTCTCGTAAAGAGATAATAAATACTCATATACATTTGATGTAAGGTTTTTTACCACTTTTTTTGTCTTATTTATGCCCAATTTTTGAATTAAAATTATCAGAAACTTTTCTGAATCCATGATTAAAGAAGCATTTATGCTAGAGAGTTCATAAGAGAACTCTTTAATGATTCTTCCATATTTATGTAAATCTTCTTTTTTTAAAATTTCAGCTTCTTTAGGGGCAATTTTAATTAACTTTATTTCGTCCTCTTGACCCATAACTCTCTCTTCCCACAAATTATTTTAAAAAATAATATTAATCCTGAAAAACAAAGGCTTTTTCATTAAATTAACCTCACCAACATTCTAGCCATATATTGATAAATTGTGTATAAAGTATCCCAGCAAATCTTCAAAAATTTATAAATTTTTTTTAAACTTCGATCAAAGTACTTATACTCTGCCATAATAATTTTATCGAGCATATTCCTCTATACTCGTCTTCGCCTGTGGAGGCTTCAACCTGCCTACTGAATCTAAGATAGCTTGAAATTTCTGCTATAATTAATAACTGGATAGGAGGTATTAATGATTAAAATTAATGAGGATAAACTAGTACAAATATCTGTAATTGGAGAAATCAGCTCTCCTTCTATGGGCAGTCCATACAGAATTACAGCTAATGGGGAATTGAAAGTTTTTCCCGGAACCGGTGGAATAACCTATAACGTAAGAATTGGAGATAATGCTTGTGGATGGCAGGCAGATCACGTTGAACCGGGAGTCACTATTAAAAATTCTAATGAAAGTAATAATGGAGCATTAAATATATTATCTTGTATTGGAAATACAGCTAAAATAGTAAGCGGAGATGCAAAAGGTAAAACAGGTTATGTTGTAGGAAAACATGGCGGCTGTGAACACGTATTAATAGACTTTGATCCTGAAATTCTGGATGAGTTAGCAATAGGAGACAAGATCCAGATTAAAGCTCAAGGTGTAGGGCTTGAATTTATTAATCATCCAGAAATAAAAATTTTCAACATCTCCCCTGATCTTCTCAAAAAGATTCAAATTAAAGAGAAAAAAGGAAAGACGCAAAAACTCCAAATTCCTGTAACTCATTTAGTTCCAGCAAAAGTCATGGGATCAGGAATAGGAAAAGATAATGTTAATCGTGGTGATTATGATATTCAGCTATTTGATGAAAATGTTAAAAAAGAATATAATCTTGCCAATTTAAAACTTGGTGACTTTGTTGCAGTTATTGACGCTGATAATACATATGGCAGAATCTATAGAGAAGGCGCCGTTTCAATAGGTGTAATAGTCCATAGTGATTGTGTTATTGCAGGGCATGGGCCCGGTTTTATGACCGTATTTACATCAAAAGACGGATTAATCGAACCAGTAATTGATAAAAACGCTAATTTACTTAATTATTTATACCAGGATTAAGGAGGAATAATTATGGAATGCAATATTAGTAAAAATGAAGCTAATTGCACCTGCACCTATTCCTGCTCAAAAAGAGGCCATTGCTGTGCTTGTGTAGCATATCACAGAAGTAATGGCGAAATCCCAGGCTGTTTTTTTACAAAAGAAGGTGAAAAAACCTACGACCGTTCCATAGAGAATTTTATTAAAACATACAAAAGATAAACAACTGATTTATCGATTCAGGTTATTAAACTTCCATATTTTTACTGGCTTTATTTCTTAAAGCCAGAATTATTTTTTCAGCCGATTCAAAATCTTCTAAAGTATCGATATCAATCTGGGGCATTATTTGAGAGTCTGCAACAAAAATACCAGCATTATTGCCAAGAAAATCACCGGTTTCCATGAATGCTTCACGTGTTATAGCATATAGAGCACCATTTTCACAGTATATAGTCCCTCTTAGATGTTCTTCCTGTCTCCTTGGCCTTAAATGGTAATCATATAATGCAGTTAGAGATCCATCAGGATTCTGTTTCCAAAAAGGCATGGCCTGAGACACAACAAAACCAGTAAAAATTGAATCTTTATTAGAGTTAATTAATTTCTCAAGCGCAGCATCAATTACATTCTCATCTCTTAAAGGGCAGGTTGGTTGCAATAAAACAATAATATCAGGTGAATAGCCGTTATGTTCTAATTCAGTTACAGTATGCACAATAACAGGCGCTGTCTTCGTTACGTCTTGAGCTAATTCCTCTGGTCTTTTTATTGTTTCAGCACCAAATTCCTTAGCTACTCTGGCTATTTCATCATCTTCTGTTGAAACTATAACCTTATCAATATATCTGGACTTGAGAGCTGCTTCAATTGTATATGCTATAAGAGGTTTTCCTGCTAATAATTTTATATTTTTCCTGGGTACACCCTTTGATCCACCTCTTGCAGGAATAATTCCTAAAATTTTCATAAATCTATAACTCCAAAATTTTTAATTAACTATTTTTATTATAAAGCTTATTTATTTACTTCTCCTACTCTTTATTCTTGATTTTAAAGCCATAATCTTAATAAAATCTGTTTTTATATTTAAGCTATAATTTAAATAAGAGTTTTTCTAAGCGAACTTTTTGGATAACTGGAGATTTGATGAAGCTTTTAAATAAATTTTGCTTAGTAATTGGTGTACTGGTTTTAGTATCTTTTGTATTCACACAAGTTAGTAAAGCAGAAATATCTATCCCAAAGCCTGTTGGTTATGTAAATGACTTTGCTAATATTGTGTCAGACTTTCATGAAGCAAAACTGGTTTCAATTATTCAAGAACTAAAATCTAAAACAGGATCCGAAGTGGTGATAGTTACCCTAAAATCTCTTAACGGTTATCCTGTAGAAGATGCTGCTTTAACTATAGGCAGAGAATGGAAAGTGGGACAAAAAGGAGAGAATAATGGTTTAATTATCCTAGTCGCACCTAATGACCGTAAAATGAGAATAGAAGTAGGATATGGATTAGAAGGGTATTTAACTGATGGACAGGCTGGAAGGATTAGAGATGCCTATATGATTCCCTACTTTCAACAAGGAAATTATGAAAAAGGTATTACACTTGGAACAGCAGCCGTAATTAGCACCATAGCAAAAGGTTATGGAGTTGAAATTTCAGGAAATTATAATATCCCAGAACCTAAAACAAATTCTGAGCCAAATCCACTGTTTGTTATCTTATTTATCCTGTTTATGATAATAAGCTCAAGAAAAGGCTTTTTCTTTATAGGTCCTGGCTATGGTGGAGGATTTAGCAGCAGTGGTGGCGGGTTCGGTGGTTTTGGCGGCGGAGGCGGCTTCGGCGGCGGTGGAGCTTCAGGAGGATGGTAACTATGAATAAAACAATAAAAAATTTAATTATTGATCTTGAAAATATTTTTGAAGACAGACTTGTATCAATAATGTTGTATGGATCAGCCGCTTTTGGAGAATTCAAGGAAAAGGTATCAGATCTCAATTTAATAATTGTAATTGATAAAATGACAGCATCAGACTTAAAAACAGCTCTCCCTGCCATGAAAAAATGGTCAAAAACTAAAAATCCCATTCCTGTTTTTATGGATAAAGAGGAAATGTGTAATTCTTGTGATGTCTACCCAATTGAGTATTCCGATATTAAAGAAAGGCATAAAATTCTGTATGGTGAATATTTCCTAGATTCACTAATTATAAAAAAGGAGCATATTAGACTACAATGTGAATCAGAAATCAGAAACCTTCTGATCAAACTAAGACAAGGTTACCTCAGAAGTAATAATGACAGAAAAACTATTGATAATCTTGTTAAAAAAAGCACAACAAGCATTATCGCTGTTTTTAGAGCCGTCTTAAGAATTTTAGATGAATCAGTACCAATGTGTCATAAAGAAGTGATAGAACTTCTATCTACAAAAGTCAGCTTTGACAAAGATGTATTTACAGATATTCTTATACTAAGAGAAAAAAATAAAAGCCTGTCTCAAAACGATTATGTAATTGTTATACAAAGATTAATTAATTCTTTAAAAGAAGTGTTAAAATATGTGGATAAAATGGAAAAATTCCAGGAGGAAATATGAAAAACAAGAGTTTAATTGCACTATTATTAGTAATCATACTGCTTTTCTTTGTAGTTGGCAGCTTTTTTGGCACGTATAATGAGTTGCAAGTTTTAGATGAATCAGTTAACTCAAACTGGGCACAAGTTGAAAACCAGCTTCAAAGAAGAAGTGACCTTATTCCAAACCTTGTAAACACAGTTAAAGGTTATGCAAGTCATGAAAAAGAAATTTTCACTTCAGTGGCAGAATCAAGATCAAAGTTATCAGGTGCTATGCATAAGGGTAGTGTTCAAGATATAACTAAAGCAAATGCTCAATTTACCGGAGCTTTATCAAGATTACTTGCTGTAGTTGAGAATTATCCTCAACTTAAAGCTGATAGATCATTCTTATCTCTTCAAGATGAACTCGCAGGAACAGAAAATCGTCTTGCTGTTGCAAGAAGAGATTACAATGAAACAGTAAAAACATTAAATGCAAAAACCAGAATGATTCCGACCAGCATAGTTGCAAATATGATAGGAATTAAAGCAAGAGATTATTTCCAGGTAGAAGAAGTTAAAAAAGAAATTCCACAAGTTAAGTTTTAAGCAATTTTCTTGCCATTATTCATTAAATTTTTTCAAGCTGTACCATTAAGTCCTCAATTAAAGAATTGAGGACTTATGTGTATTAACAACAATAGAAGAAATATTCCCCTATTTTTAAAAAATGATTTGGTAAAGATTCGAATCTGATTGATAAGAGTATTATCGTAGCGATGTAACACAGACACTTTTTTAAGTCATCGACCCTTCCACAATGTCATCGCGAGGTTTCTAAAAGAAACCGTGGCGATCTTTCTAAATAAAAACTATAAGCAATAAGCCACATTGAAAAGATTCCCACGGGATCTTCGATCCCTCGGAATGACGATTTTACCTTTATTAGCTAATATTTCAACATTATCAACAATTTAACTAAAAGTTATTTTGCTTCAAAAAATCTGCAATCAACTCCACCGGGACCAACTTTTACATTTACCCTTTTCAAACATTTAGGGCAACATCCTGTATAAGCGGTTCCTTCTTTATTGATATATATTCTGTTATACACATTGCAGCATTTAAACATAACACTAATAAATTTTTTCTTTTCCATACCTTGAACCCAAAATCTTTAAACAACCCAAAACAAAGAATTAAAGCTAATAATATGTTAATACTTAAGCTAATTTTAGACAATATTTTATTTAGAAAACAAAATAAAAAGGATGTATATAATACATCCTGGAGAATCTAGCGAGCATCGTTGTGTGTTTTAGTTTTCAAGTTTTACTATCAATCCGTTACTAACGTAATTTCCACCTGAATTTAACGGGTGATTAACAATCTTACCCCTAACAATCATTTGAGTTGAACTTCCACCATCTAAGTTCATTGCATTATAACAACCAAACTCTCTCATTATCCTTGCAAGCTCATTTAACGTAGCACCTACAGAACCTTTTTGCCGTCCATCAATAGTGACCATAATTAATCTGTTATCGTAAGTGTATCCAACCGCTGTTCTTGGATTACGACCTGTGATTGATCCGAATTTTTGATCTTGAACGTCAACATAAACCTGACCATCTCTCACTAAATATGGGCCACCACTTATTGCCTGTTTTATATCTGTCCAATCGGGACTACTGGAGAATATGATTTTTACAGGATCACTTATTTTTAATTTTCCTAATTGCTTTTCAGGACCCACCATCACATAACCGTTAGCTGGAATTTCCAATCTGTCTTTAGATATGTTAATAATCTTTCCATTTTCAATTGCTACTTGTAAACCGTATTGAGGGGTAATTGGAGCTAATTTTCCCCATTTATCCGAATATATTATATTATATGCAGCCAACATTCTTGGTTGGTTTACATTATCAATCTTTATATCTTGGCCGTTAGAAGTAATTACCCTACCTTGCAAAGATATTCTAGCCATCCTAAACTCATTATCTTTTATTCCCAGAGTTACACGGTCATAAATTGGCCCTGTTATTAATTCTTCATTGATTACTAATGTTCCTAACGGAACTCCTGATGAAGGTTTAAAAAATGATGCATTGACTCCTGCAATTGCATCATTTTCTTTAACTATATTTTGTATTCTTTTGGTATGAGGCAAAGTAACCCCTGCTAACGCCGGTTTAATCTTAATATTCGGATTTAATGCCGTATTTACTTCAACAACATTTATAAACATCGGCCCTGCTTTTGTGTATTTTCGAATAGCAATATGTTTTACTCCGGGAGATACAGTCAGAATCAAGCCATTTTTATATTTTGCTCTAACTTGTTTATCCCAAAGTTTTTTATCTACTGTTGGAACCTTTGTTACAGGAGCAATATATGCCAGCTTTTGATTTGATGTTTCAGCAGTATCAGACTCAATTTGTGCATTATTTACAGGTAAACCCTCTGAATTTAAATAAGATAAAAGCAAGCCATGAGTTCCCTGAGGTGAGATCTTTAAGCTTGCTTGCGAATAATTATATTTAATTTTAGAAACTGAGTTCACTTTATCAATATTTTTAGGAAGGGTTGAGAGAGCTAATTTAACTTTATAGGTGGATATATCTACCCCTTTAGCTTTATCTTGTGCTACAACGGAGTAAGTAAAAGAGTACAATAATGTAGTAGCAAGGAAAGCTGCGAGATAATTTTTAGAATGATAAACAAGGCAACTCATAATTGTCACCTATAAAGCTTTTAGTAAACTGAGCTTTATCTATCCTTTCTATATAAACATTATATCAGATATTAATGCTCATTTGCACCCATATTTATGGTGTTTAAGCTACAATTATTTGCTGTATAACTGAATATTATTGAAACAAAACCTTCTCCAGAATGGTATCTTCTACACTTGTAATAAAAGTTGTTTTAACAAATGTTAACAATTTTGGCAGGTTTTGTATTTAGAATTTTATAAAACTTAAAAATATTCATTTAAAATTTAGCCAGATCTTATCCTATATTTCCTGAAAAAGACAATTTAAGGTATCATATAAGTAACTCAGTTGCTACTTATAAGTTTAATGCTTAGAGATTGCCACGCAAGAATATTGCTACTGATTATTCACGTCTTATGGCTCGCAATGACAGCGAGAATTATTTAAATAACAACTTTAAGGATTGAAAAACAATAAAGATAATAATATATGCTTATAAATATCGATAAAATACTTGAATTGCTGGAAACGGAGAAAGACAAAAAAAGCCAGTTTGTCTCGTATATGGATAAAAACAGAGATCCTTTTAAAACTATCATATCTTGCATCTTAAGTTTGAGAACAAAAGATGAAACTACTTACGGTGCAACATTAAGGCTTTTCAGTCTTGGCTCAACTCCTAATGATTTCTTGAAATTAAGTGAAGAAGAAATCCAGAAAGCCATTTATCCGGTTGGGTTTTATAGAAATAAAGCCAAAGTAATTCTGGGAATCTGCCAGGATTTATTAGCTAATTACAATGGACTGGTACCAGATGATATTGACGAATTATTAAAACTAAAAGGTGTTGGCAGAAAAACCGCAAATTTAGTTGTATCAAAAGGCTATGATAAACCTGCTATTTGTGTGGATACTCACGTACACAGAATCAGCAACAGACTTGGATATGTAAAAACTAAGACTCCGGATGAAACAGAAATGGCTTTAAGAGAAAAGCTGCCGGTAAAATATTGGTTAAAGATAAATGATTTACTGGTTACTCACGGACAAAACACCTGTAAACCCATCGGCCCCAAATGCACTATCTGTATCATTGAACCCTATTGCAATAAAATATTATTTTAGTTTAAGCTTATGCAAAAAATTCTTTTGAACTAGTGGACATTAGTCTGTTTTTAAAATCATTTCTGGCTTTTGAAATATTATTTAACCTTCTTCTTAGGTTTAAATCAGATATTCCAGACTCTTTTATTTGTAATGCCTTTTTCCAATCCCACCATACTTCAGGCTTTTCCCCATAAAATAGATCACTCATAATTTTTCTCATAAGCTGAGAAGGGGTTTGTTCCTCTGGGCTTTTTTTTATATAAATTCTAGAAACCTCTTCTCCGCTAGGCTTCACCATGCCTACATGTAAATAAGGATAATCATAAGAAACCTTTTGACCTAAACGATTAGACGTTTTATTAAATATTCTTTCATAACAAGGTGGGATTAAAGATTTATTTTTAACAGACCTTTTTGATAAGTCTTTCCAACCTACATCTTTCAATGCCTGGTTTACTTTTTTCTCAACTTCTTGAAAATTTGGCTGCTTATCAAAAGGTGGAACAAAAAAATGTCCGTGCGCTTGTATTACGGATAAACTTGTTCCGCATGTTGTTTTCTTTTTATTTAAAAAGCCAGAACCATGTTCGACAAAATATATATTTCTATTGGGATAGGCTCTTTGCAAATTTTTAATTATTGCTTTTATCGAGGATTGTAGAGCCTGATTTTCAGTTATTTTGGTTGATTGGTATAAGGAGCAACACTTTTTCTTAGGGACAATTAGTAAATGTAAATCACCAATCATATAAATATCAAGACCAACATTAAAATCTCTTGTTACGCCTGGTATTTCAACTTTTTCAGGAACATTTCCATTAATAATTCGGAAAATATTTTTTGAAGAGTTTTCAGGATATAGCTTATTATCTTTACCTAGAAAGTAGATTTTAGGAGTTTTTATATTTTTTCTATCAGCAAAATTATTTAAATTACTAACTTTGAAACTGTTATTCATAATTATTATTTTCCATAGATAGAAGGAATTTTAATGCTAATAGCTTAAAAAACTCAAAAGTTAAAATTGCTATCTGAATTAAAAATTTTTAACTAAAAGTTTACAAATAGTCACAACATAAAAGTATTAAAATAAGCTTTATTTCTTATATGTCCAGCCCAATATCAAGAATACCGGCTCTTGCTGTCATTGCACTTGTAGATATATAATTTACACCCGTTGAAGCAACTTGATTAACTGTTTCTAAAGAAATAGTCCCGCTAGCTTCCGTTATAGCTCTTCCATTAATAAAGTTAACAGCTTCTGTCATCTGATCAATAGTCATATTATCGAGCATGATAATATCTACCTTATTATCAATAGCTTCTTTGACCTGATCCATATTTTCTGTTTCAACTTCAATCTTTGTAGTATGCCCTATATTTTCTCTGGTTAGCTTTACAGCCTGAGTTATACTACCAGCCAGCTCTATATGATTATCTTTTATCATAACAGCATCATATAAACCAAATCTATGAGGAGAACCTCCACCTACTTTTACAGAATATTTCTCAAAAATCCTGAAGTTTGGAGTTGTTTTTCTGGTATCTGTTATTTTTGCTTTATATGGAAGGATACCTTCCTGAAATTTATTAGTTAATGTTGCAATTGCACTCATTCTTTGAATAAAATTCAAAGCTGTTCTTTCACCTGTAAGAATAGCCCTGGCGCTACCTCCTATTGTAGCTATATTCTGACCAGGAACAACCTTATCACAATCATTCAGAAAAACCTCGACCCTGATTTCAGGATCAAGCAATTCAAAAACCATTTTTAGAATATCAATTCCGCAAACAATACCTTCACTTCTTGAATTAACAGCTGCTCTTAACTTCTGTGAAGGTTTAACTATGGAATCAACGGTAATATCTCCATGCCCTAAATCTTCTTGTAAGGCCTGTTCTACAAGTTTTTTAATTATAAATTTCGGTGGAAGATAAGTCATTTTGAACTATTGTATCTCCTTTTCTGACATAACTATGATAAGCTCTTGAATCGGCATCAGGATAATCTTCCCTGTAATGAGCTCCTCTGCTTTCTCTTCTTGCCAGAGCAGATTTTATAATTAACTCAGCCATTATTAGAAGATTTCTAAATTCGTACTCTTCAACATTGCTACATTTATATTCTTTATTAAATTCCTGCTTCAGACTGTATATTTGCCTTAAAGCATCATTTAATCCTTGCTCATTTCTGATAATACCAGCTTTTTTCCACATTATTTCTTTTAATTGTCTGGTTAAAGAAGAAATATCGAGCTTTTCTGAAAAATATTCTTTATCATACTGTTCTATCAAAGAATCAATCCTTTGATCACAAGCAGATATAACCCCAATATCGTTATCACTTAGATATTTTGCTAGTTCATTTGAAACAACAAGGCATTCAAGTAATGAATTACTCGCTAATCTATTAGCGCCATGTAATGAAGCACAGCTTGCTTCACCTACTGCAAAAAGGCCAGGCATTGTTGTTTTTCCGGTAACTGAAATTTTTATACCACCCATAATATAGTGAGCAGCTGGAGAAACCGGAATACTACCGTTTAAAATATTTATTCCATTTTCCTGACAGACTCTTATTATATTTGGAAATCTTTGCTGTAATTTATTAGCATCAATTAATGAAGTATCCAATAAAACATAGGATGAATTTGTCTTGTTTAGTTCAAAGAAAATTGCTCTTGTCACAATATCTCTCGGCGCAAGATCTCCTCTTTGATCATATTTATAGGTAAATAATTCACCATCCAGATTCTTAAGTTTTGCTCCTTCACCTCTTACTGATTCAGAAATTAAGAATCTTGTATCATTCTCGATTATGGTAAGAGCAGTTGGGTGAAATTGAACGAATTCCATATCCTGAATGACTGCATTTGCTCTATAAGCAAGTGCAATACCATCACCTGTAGCTATTTTTGGATTAGTAGTAGTACTATAAACCTGTCCAGCACCACCTGATGCTATAATTACGGCTGATGAGATTATTGCTTCATATTCAAGATTTTCTGTATTAAAAACTATAACTCCATTACACTCATTATTAGAATTAATAAGCAGATCTACAGCCTGAGTTTTCTGATAAATAGTGATATTAGGATTATTTTCCACTAAATCTGAGAGAGTTACTTCAATGCTTTTACCTGTAGAATCACCGCCGGCATGCAGAATTCTTCTGACACTGTGTGCTGCCTCCAGAGTTAAAGCTATTTCATTGCTAGCATCTTTATCAAAAGGAACACCATAACTAAATAAATCTCTAATTACTTCTGAACTATATTTTGAGATATATCTGGCAACATCAACATTAGTTAATCCCGCTCCTGCCTTAACAGTATCCTGCACATGAAGATCAACGGAATCAAGAACATTTTCAGGCAATACACCGGCAATTCCACCTTGAGCATAGCGAGAATTGCTTTCTCTAAGTGTTGACTTGGTAACAAGTAACACCTTATTACCATTTTCAGCAAGTT
>MFRQ01000058.1:0-13883 GCA_001784615.1 Candidatus Melainabacteria bacterium RIFOXYA2_FULL_32_9 | reverse complement strand
TCTACTTTATTTAAATGTTTAGAATTATAATTATAAAACCAATGAATTTCAAGTATTGCCTTCAGGAAGAATATAAGTATTAACATTAAATCCTGTTTTATTTTTACCTAAAATTCAAGAATATATTGCACTTTCCTCCAATATTATAACTTGAATTGTTAATTAATTTTGCCAAAATTCTCAAAAACCCGCCACTGCCTCCCTATCTGATAATCCGAGTTATTATATTCTAAAATAATACATAAATAAGTTATAATAATACAATTATCAGATATCAGTTAGGTAATTATTAAATGATTGAAATATTTCCAGCAAAAAAAGAACTACAAAAAATAATATCAAATTCTAACAATAAATATGTCATTCCAATATGGTGCGAAATTATTGCCGATCTGGAAACTCCTGTTTCTGCGTATTATAAGGTTTGCAAAGATAAAAAATACAGTTTTCTTCTAGAATCAGTAGAAGGTGGGGAAAGTGTTGGGAGATATTCTTTTATAGGTTTTGACCCATTATATATTTTAAAGTCAGATCTTGAAGAGACAAGTATTTTTAATACATTAAACAAAGATACTTTAATGAAAGCAGATAATCCTTATGATCTGCTTGAAAAATTTCTTTCAAGTTACTCTTCAGTAAACTATGATATCCCTTATTCACCAGGAGTAGTAGGATATTTTAGCTATGACACTATCAGGCATATAGAACCTACTCTTAATAAAGAATTCAATAAAATCGAAGAATGCCATAGTTTCCCGGAAGCATATTTTATGATTGCAGGAAGCATATTAGCGTTTGATCACGTGAAACATAAAATATATGTTATAGTTAACGCACTTACGGATAACAAATCAGATATAGACAAGATTTATGAAAATTCGCAAGTAAAAATCGAATCAATACTCTCTCAGCTTACTGTTTCACATAATTTATCACCTTTAAACCTGACTTTAGAAGATACACATCAAGAGATTTCATCAAATATATCTAAAGAAGAATGGATTAATGCGATAAACGCAGCTAAAGAGCATATAAAAGCTGGTGATATTTTCCAGGCAGTACTATCACAACGTTTTTGCGTAGAAAGAAACAACGTTGAACCATTCACCATTTATCGTGCTCTAAGAAGCATTAACCCATCTCCATATTTATATTATCTTGATTTCAATGATTTTAAGATTATTGGATCTTCACCTGAAATAATGGTCAAATGTTCTAGCGACAGAATTGCTGAAATTAGACCAATTGCAGGAACTAAAAAACGTGGTAAAACTCAGGAACAAGATCTCTTACTTGAAGAAGAACTATTAAACGACCCAAAAGAAAGGGCTGAACATATTATGCTTGTGGACTTAGGCAGAAATGACCTGGGCAAAGTTTGCGAATATGGTTCAGTCAAAGTTAATCGATTAATGGCAGTAGAAAAATTCTCCCATGTACAACATATTGTAAGTGATGTTACCGGAAAACTCAGAGAAGACTTGGGTTCTGTAGATCTGGTAAAAGCTTGCTTCCCTGCCGGAACTGTCTCTGGTGCTCCAAAAGTTAGAGCAATGGAAATTATATATAACCTTGAAAAATCAGCCAGAGGTCCATATGCAGGATGCATAGGCTGTTTTGGTTTTAATAATGAAGTTAATACAGCTATTACAATAAGAACTATGCTTGTTAGAGACAACAAGGTGTTTATACAGGCAGGAGCAGGTATCGTTGCAGATTCTGATCCTGAATTGGAATATCAAGAAACTCAGAATAAAGCTGCTGCACTGATACAGGCACTTTCAAGACTTGCAAATGAAAAATGCTCGAAAGTTTAATAATATTCACTTTTTTAAGCTTTGTTGAACCGATTGACCCCACCGGAAAAACATTGTATCCTTCCGGCATAAAAGAATGTGATGATTTACATTACGACTTACCGCCTCATGCATCAAAAAATCCCAATCTAGTACTATCTACACCAATTTATGATGCAGAAAATAAGTTAATACCTCCTGGTATTTATGAGGCTGAATTATCAGAAGCAACAAGGCAAATCCTGCTGTTGCAGAGTAAAGAGATTAAAGCTAAATTACCTATAATGCAGAGTATCAGCGCAAATCATAAATACCAGATTCCTACCATTAAAGCTAAAACCTTAAGTTCAAAGCATGTTCTGATTATTTATAAATATGAAAATACTGAGATGCAGAGTACTTTATCTACTCCTTAGTACCCATTTATGACCAGATTAGCTTAAAAATTCTAATAATAATCTTCTCCTAATAAAAGATTCTTTAGACAACCCCATCCAGTAGTACTGCAATCTGTTCCTTCTCCATATTCAAGTATATTTACTCGGATCATTAACCTAAATATATCTTTTCCAACTGTGTTAGGCTTTTTAAACCCGTTTACATCATAAATAATTCCACCATGGGCAACATTCCAATATATTCTTACCAATGTTCCATCATTCAATATAAAACCTGGAATGCCATCTCCAATTGACTCGTCTCCATTAAGTTTTAACCAGTTTTGATGGAAACACCCTTGAGCTGATGCATTGGAGCAGATCTTAACTACGTGCATTTTTCTGTAAATTTACCTGATATACACGTACTATTATGATCAGCACATACATCGCCCATGGTTCCACCATTCTCATATCTTATAAGTCTTTCAGCCTGAACAAATTTATTTGTGACAGCTTTTGCAGCAGCATTTAATTGTGTTTCACTCGTACTATTTACAATAGCAGGAATAGTCATAGCTGCAATAATCCCTATCACTGTTATAGCAATAAGTATCTCTGCAAGCGTAAAACCAAAATATCTGCCTTTGCAGATTTTTTGTCTATATACCCTGATCATTCTTTCTCTTTTTTAGTTTACAAAACTAATTATATAATATCAGTTTATATAACAACAATAAATACTAGAAATAAGCTAAATAAAAGGCTATTGCTTTAGATTTGGAAATGCAAATATTTTCCCTTCATCATTACGCCATCTTATCCAACCAATATGTGTATTTGTTTTGCTAAAATCAACAACCTTAACCAGCATCCAATTGCCTTTTATGAATTTTAGCTTTACATTATCAGGGGAATAAGGATACATATTCAAAATTTGAGCTTTTTCATGCGGTGCTGTATAAATTTGTCTGTATTCTTCCGGTAAATCTAAAAACAAATACACATCATTAGCCTTACCATATTTACTCATAAACTCCATCCAAGTCATAAATCTGGCAGAATCAGTTATTTTCACCCATCCTTTTGCCCCTGTTTTTTGATCATAAACTACTTGACACCAATTTTCCGTATCATCAATAGCACTCATAATGCCTATATTTTTACTAGGAATAAATGAAATAAAAACATTTCTTGAGCTTAATTCTTTAGTTAAACTATTAACCCCGAAATTATTCCAATTAATTTTCTCTATGATGGGACTTTCTTCATCAGGTTCAGAGTAAATAGCAAATTCTTTCGGTGCAAAATAAACACCAATTCCATAATAGCTAACTGAATCACTATATCTTGGTAAAAAATCTCCTGAAATAGCCTTTGGAAAATTAATAAAACATACACATAAAGCTACAATTATAAAAAATAGGCTTTTCATATCAAGGCAAAACCTTATTATTGTTAATTTACATTTATGTATTATATTAGAGTTTTTCTGCTTAATCAAGAAACATCTAATTGAACTTTTGAGCATAAAGAAAACGCAAATTTAATTTACATGAATACTTTGTCTCATAAACCAATTAGCCAAGTCGACAAATGAAAATTAAACTAAAATCTAGAAATAACTGTAAGTGTCAGATTTCCATGGCTGCCTTAAATTTTTAGTATCAGACAAAAATAACCACATAATATCAACTATTTTACATAACCTGGTATATCTCATAAAGTCAGATTCAAACTGCTATCAATAAGCTAGTGATTTGAGATTGTCACGGTGCCAGAGGCACAAACCCATCATCAATGATTCTTGTATATTAAAAAAGATTGTTGACAATGTGATAGTGGCTTAGCCACCTCGCAATGACAGTACGTATTATTGAAAGGGCGGATGACTTAAGACTGTACAAAATACCAATAACACCTACGATTGTTACGGAAAGGCAGAATGATGACTAAAGTAGTTATACTCTGTGGAGGACAAGGAACCAGACTTAGAGAAGAAACAGAATATAAACCTAAGCCAATGGTTAAAATTGGTGAAAAGCCAATTTTATGGCATATCATGAAACTTTATTCGCATTTCAATCTTTATGATTTCATACTGTGTCTTGGTTATAAAGGAGAAGCAATTAAAGAATATTTTAATAATTACGAAATTCTGGCCAACGATTTTTCTGTCAGCATTGGTTCTAAGCAAAAAAGAATTTTTTTAACAGACTGTGCAGAAACAAATTGGTCTGTCACTCTTGCCGATACCGGACTAAGAGCAATGACCGGAACAAGGATTAAACGAATAGAAAAATATATTGATGGAAGTTACTTTCTCGCTACATATGGAGATGCAGTAGCAGATATAAATATAAATGAATTGATTGAATTTCATAAAAAAACAGGGAAAATCGCAACACTTACAGGAATTAGGCCACCATCAAAATATGGAACCCTGGAAATAGAAGGAGATTCTATAATAAATTTCAACGAAAAACCTCGTGTTTCTGATTATGTAAATGGCGGTTTTTTCGTATTTGAAAGGGAAATATTTGATCTTCTGAGTTTTTCAGATGATTGTGTACTTGAAAATAGTCCATTAGAAATACTGGCCAAGGAAAACCAACTTGCAATATATAAGCACGAAGGCTTCTGGCAATGTATGGACACATATAGGGACTTTGAACTGCTTAATTCCATGCATAATTCCGGTGATAAACCTTGGATGATTTGGGAAAAAGAAAATGAAGAATACTTTTTGGAAAAATAGGTCTGTTTTTATAACAGGCTGTACAGGGCTTTTAGGCTCCTGGCTTACTAAAGAGCTTATTGATAAAGGAGCAAATGTTGTAGGACTGATTAGAGATATCACTCCTAAATCAAACTTGTACTTATCAGGAAATTACAAGCAGATTAATATAGTAAAAGGCTCAATAGAAGACTTTTATACTTTAGAACGTACTCTAAATGAGTACGAAGTCGATACTGTATTTCATCTAGCAGCACAAACAATAGTCGGAATAGCTAATAGAAACCCTCTATCTACTTTTGAGACAAATATAAAAGGCACCTGGAACTTACTTGAAGCAGCAAGACGAGTTTCATCAGTAAAAAGAATCGTGGTTGCATCAAGTGATAAAGCATATGGTGATCAAATCAGACTGCCTTATGATGAAACCACTCCTCTACAGGGAGAACATCCTTATGATGTTTCAAAAAGCTGCACAGATTTAATAGCAAAAACTTACCATAAAAGCTATAACTTACCTGTATGCGTAACCAGATGTGGGAATTTCTACGGTGGAGGAGATTTAAACTTTAACAGAATTGTTCCAGGAACAATAAGATCTGTTTTAAATAATGAATCACCCATAATAAGAAGCGATGGAACATATATTAGAGACTATTTTTATGTAAAAGATGGAGCCCTAGCTTACATACATCTGGCAGAAAAAATGGCAGAGCTTGATATTATGGGAGAAGCATTTAACTTCAGCAATGAAATTCAAGTCACCACTCTGGAACTTACAAGACTAATCCTGAAAATAATGCAAAAAGAAGATTTAGAACCAGTCATACTAAATCAATCTATAAATGAAATAAAGCATCAATATTTATCAGCAAATAAAGCCAGAAAAATCCTAAACTGGCAGCCAAATTACACATTAGAGCAAGGTTTATTAGAAACAATAGAATGGTATAAGGAATTTTTCTATGTACACAGTGCAGGAAAAGAGTATTTACGACGTTACGACAAGACCATTGAAGCAAATAATTGATGAACGTGGAAAAATTATGCATATGCTAAGGAGTGACGATCCTGGTTTTGAGCAATTTGGAGAAATTTATTTTTCTATTGTTAACCCGGGAGTCATAAAAGGCTGGCATATACATACTGAAATGACATTGAATTACGCTGTAATTGAGGGAAATATTAAACTGGTTCTTTACGATGAAAGAGAAACATCCCCGACAAAAGGCATGATACAAGAAATATGCCTTGGTCCGGATAATTATAAACTTGTTAAAATCCCACCAATGATATGGAATGGATTTAAAGGAATTGGATCAAAACCTGCTATTATAGCAAATTGTTCTACTATGGCACATAATCCTAATGAGATACAAAGATTAGATCCATTTAACAATCATATAGATTATGATTGGAACCTAAAACACTGTTAAAAATACTAAAGCGAGTAGCAAGAGGGCATATATTATGAGTTCAGTGAATACATCCAAAGATTTGGAAGTAAAAACCAGTATATTAAAATTAATAAAAGAATGGTATGACTTAAAACATGACAAAATAAACTACCCATTCATACCAGGATATTCACACATTCCTGTTTCAGGAAAAGTATATGATGAAGAAGAATTAATGATGTTAACAGAATCATGTCTTGATTTCTGGCTTACTACAGGCAGATTCTCCAAACAATTTGAAACGCATCTTGCAAAATTCCTCGGAATTAAATATGCAATACTCACAAATTCGGGGTCTTCAGCAAATCTGCTTGCCATAACAGCTTTAACATCTCCTCTGTTAGGAGAAAGAGCGTTAAAAGAGGGAGATGAAGTAATAACAGTTGCAGCAGGTTTTCCTACTACAATAAATCCAATTATTCAGAATAATCTTGTTCCTGTTTTTGTTGACATTGAACTTGGAACATACAATATAGACGCATCTAAACTGGAAGAAGCTTTAAGTCCAAAAACAAAAGCCATATTTATCGCCCATACACTTGGTAACCCTTTTAACTTGGATAAAGTGGTTGAATTTGCTCATAAAAATAATCTCTGGTTAATTGAAGATTGCTGTGACGCGTTAGGTTCAAAATATGGCGATAAATACGCAGGAACCTTCTCAGATATTGCAACTTTAAGCTTCTATCCTGCTCATCACATAACAATGGGAGAAGGTGGAGCTTTATTAACAGATAATGATTTATTAAAAAAATCCATAATATCGTTCAGAGATTGGGGTAGAGACTGTACCTGTAACTCAGGACAGGATAATCTCTGTCAAAAGAGATTCCAATGGCAACTTGGAGATTTACCATACGGATACGACCACAAATATATATATTCGCACGTTGGATATAACCTAAAGGCAACTGAAATGCAGGCTGCTGTTGGTGTAGCTCAGTTAAGAAAGTTACCTTACTTCATTAATGCAAGAAAAGAAAATTTTGAGCTGCTCTATCAAGGATTAAAAATACACGAAGATAAGTTAATTTTACCTGGAAAAACTGCAAATTCTGATCCAAGCTGGTTTGGATTCCTGGTTTCAGTAAGAGAAGATGTAGGCTTTACAAGAAATGATCTTGTCAGATATCTTGAAGAAAACAAAATTGGTACAAGATTGCTGTTTGCAGGAAACATTCTCAGACAACCAGCATACAAAAATATTAAATACAGACAAGTCGGCTCACTTGAAAACACTGATTTTGTAATGAATAATACTTTCTGGATAGGAGTTTATCCAGGCATTACAAGAGAAATGATCAAATATATGACAAGTAAAATTAGCGAGTTCATTATAAACACGACAAATTAATTGTCTTTCTTATACTTAAAGTCAGGTATGTCTATATAGTTACCTTGTTTGTGAAAAACAAGCACAGTAACGGGATAAACATACCTGACTTAATAAGATATTTAGTCTAATCCACGGGAAATTAATATATGAACGAAAATAAAAAACCCAGCTGGATAAAAGTAAAAGCATTATCTGAAGAGTCTTATAACAAGATTACCTCCATTTCACATAAATATAATCTTTATACAATATGTCAGGAAGCACTTTGTCCTAATATCAACGAATGCTGGTCAGCAAAAACGGCAACTTTTCTTTTAATGGGGGAGATTTGCACTAGAAACTGCCTTTTTTGCTCAGTTAAGACTGGAAACCCTAAAGGATATTTAGATAACAATGAGCCTTATAATATTGCAAAAGCAGTTAAAGATTTAGATCTTAAATATGTTGTTTTAACCTCTGTTGATAGGGATGATCTTGAAGATGGAGGGTCACAGCATTTTGCTAAAACAATTAGTGAAATAAAAAAAATCAACGGTAAAGCATTGGTTGAAGTTTTAATTCCTGACTTCAAAGGAAACATAGAACCATTAAAGAATATAATTCAAGCTAAACCTGATGTCATAGGACATAATCTAGAAACTGTGAAAAAATTAACTCCTATGGTTAGAGATAAAAGAGCAAGCTATGAATTATCAATGCGAATACTTAAGTCAATTAAAGATATTAGCAATAATATACTTACAAAATCATCATTACAGGTTGGACTTGGAGAAACTGAATTAGAAATAAAACAAGCATTAAGAGACTTAAAAGAGCATAAAGTTGACATAGTAACTATAGGCCAATATTTACGCCCTACAGAAAAGCAAATTCCTGTTCAGGATTATATAAATCCAGAAATATTTGAAGAATATGAAATATATGCTAAAAATCTAGATTTCTTATATGTAATTTCTGGGCCATTGGTGAGAAGCTCATATAAAGCAGCAGAAAGCTTCATGCTCTCAATGATGAAAAACTAAAATATTGTTTTCAGAGGTAGTACTCTGACACAAAAGTTATGAAGATATTTTAGGGAGGTAAATTTTCTTAACAGAGTACTAGGGTTTATTTATGTATTCCTGATAATTCACAGCTTCTGTTTGGGCTTCATCTATTGTCATAAAGCAATTTTGAATATAATAAAACAAAAGCATATCATTCCTGGTTTTTTTATTGTGTTCTTCTTCGGTCAAAGCCTGTAAATTATCCATATCATTTGTCCCACCAAGGCAAAGAGGCAGTCTGTGATCTATATCAACTTGATCACTATAATTATAACCATCCCTGATCTTGACTTGTTTTTTTAGTTTATAATTTACATCTCTTGGCTGAATAATTATACAGGAACCATAACAATCACAAAGATCCCTAGCCTGAATATCCACAGATACTAATAATATCAGCAAAATCGCCAACAGAATATTAACTATTTTTCTCATTTTAATCCTCAAATATAAAGAATAATAAACCAAGTTTAACCAATTTACCTAAACATTATTGCCCTTTATAGTTCGCATCAGATAATATAAATTATAGATAAAAATTTTTTAGATTAAAGAAACAAATTTTCAAAAGGACAATATGTTGATTGGAGACATAATAAAAATACATTCAAATTTCTATTACGTCAGGTCTGATGATATTGTTTTTGAGTGCAAACTCCGAGAAAAACTAAAAAAAGAGAAAGCAGAAGTTTTTGTCGGAGATTCAGTACGTCTTACTGAAGTTAACACTGACTCCAATCAAGCTGCAATCACAGAGATTCTGGAAAGAAAAAACTTTATTCCACGCCCATCAATAGCTAATATTGATCAAATAATTGTAGTAGCTGCTCTGCATCAACCAGAACTTGATTTTATTCAACTCAACAGGTATATTGCGCAGGCAAAGCTTTATAATATTCCAGCTGTAATATGCATAAATAAAGCAGATATTGAGAATAAAGACCATATTAAACAACAAATAACTTCTATATATGAACCTCTGGAATACAAGATTATCTTTACTTCGGCTAAAACAGGAATGGGTATAGAAGACCTTAAAAAAGTATTGGAAGCAAAAAGATCTGTACTATGCGGAACATCGGGAGTAGGAAAGTCAAGCTTATTAAATAAACTTCATCCGGGTTTAAGTTTAAAAACAAAGCAAGTAAGTGCAAAAACCCTAAGAGGAACTCACGCTACCAGACATATTGAACTTCTCGATATTCCTCTTGAAAACCATAAAACAGCTCAAGTTGCAGATACCCCTGGTTTTAGTTATCTTAAATTCGATAACGTACTTCCTGCTGTTATAGATCAGCTTTTTGATGAAATTGGAGAACTATCAAAAGACTGTTATTACAGTGATTGTCTGCATTTGACTGAAGATGGCTGTAATATTCTTGTGAATATAAACAAAATAGCATTATCACGCTATGAAAGTTACAAAATATTTGTAAATGAAGCCCTTGAATATAAAGAAAAATTAGCATATTCAGGACATAAAGTAGAAGAAAGATTTAAAACTATTGATACCCGAAACAAAAATAAGGTTAAAATAGTTAAATTAAATACTCAGGCAAGAGAGAAATCAAGAAAAACTCAAAAACAAAAAATGAACCTTATTTCAATTTTGGAAAATACATATTATAATAGTGAAGAGGATTCACAAGAGCAGGAAAACTAAAGGGTATACGTTTGAAAATCATACAACAAGAAGATTTCAACCTAGCAGAATCACTTCAAGAAAATAAAGAACTCATTAACACACATTTAAAAAAGTATCTTGAAGCAAGATATCCCCAAGTAATATGGGATGCAATGGGTTATACCACTTTATCTGACGGCAAAAGAATCCGCCCAATTCTAGCTCTTGAAAGTGCCAGAGCTTGTGGTGGCAATATTGAAAATGTTATCCCTACTGCTTGTGCAATAGAAATGATTCACGCTCAAAGCCTTATTCATGACGATTTGCCTTGTATGGATAATGATGATTACAGACGTGGGAAATTAACTAATCACAAAGTCTTTGGTGAAGCATTTGCAGTACTTGCAGGAGATGCTTTATTATCATATGCACCTCAAATTGTAATTCAGCATACACCAAAAGAGTTTAATAGAGATACTTTATTGCAAATACTGGAAGAACTTGCAATAGCAGCAGGCCCATTAGGATTAGTGGGCGGGCAGGTTGTTGACATAGACTCAGAAAATAAAGAAATAGATATCCCCACATTTAATTACATCCACACACACAAAACTGGTGAACTATTTAAATTTGCTCTAAGATCCGGAGCCCTATTATCTGAAGCTACAAATACACAATTGGAAACATTAACCGAATATGGACGACTTATAGGATATGCATTCCAAATAGCCGATGATATTCTTGATATAATTGGAACAAAAGAAACCCTTGGAAAAACACCGGGTAAAGATAATATAGCGAAGAAAAGCACCCATCCTTCTTTGTTTGGATTAAGTCAATCAAAAGAAGAAGTCAGGCAATTATGCTCCAAGGCACAACAAATACTTATAGATAATAAACTTGACACACCATTGTTAGTTGGGATAGCTGGTAGTATTGCATTGAAGGTAATGAATTAATGATAGCAAATACAGGTATGGAAGTAATATTTTCAGCAATTATTGCTGCTTTTGCTGCACAATTTTTAAAACTTATTTTTTATTATTCACACAACAAAAAAATAAATTTTAAAATTCTTACAGAAACCGGCGGCATGCCAAGTAGTCATAGTGCATTCGTTATAGCTTTATCTACAAGTGTAGCTGCTATAAATGGATATAGGTCAGTGGAATTCGCAATAGCATTGGGCTATGCCCTTGTAGTTATGTATGATGCAGCAGGATTAAGAAGATCTGCCGGAAAAATGGCTGCTGTTCTAAACAAAATAGTTGATGAAGTATACTCAGAAAAATACCCGAGACATACTTCAGAAAGATTGATAGAATTACTGGGACACACACCTATTGAGGTTATAATGGGTGGCTTGTTAGGAGCTGTATTAGCTCTTGGGTATCATTTACTGCTGATTAGCTAATAAATCATTGACAGTCTCTCTCTGATTACAAGTAAATATAAACAATAAAGTGCTTTTAAATAAATAAAATTGACCTGTCCTACGTGATTATGATAGAAATTAGTTTAAATACATATAACTCAGTTTTTTGTACTCAATAATAGTGGAAGTGAAAGTAATAATATGGTGACAATTGATAATATGGACAATACAAAATTAACAAAATTAAAAACAAACTGGTGCGGCAGACTTTCCGGGCAGGATACAGGTAAAAAAGTCAGTGTTGCAGGCTGGGTTTCAACTGTTAGAGACCTTGGTGGTATTATCTTTGTTGAGGTTAGAGATAGAAGTGGCATGGTTCAGATTGTTTCTGACCCAACCAAAAATCCTGACGTCCATAAGATTTTTGAACAATTAAAAGATGAATTTGTTATTCAAGCCACAGGTACAGTTACAGCAAGACCTGCAGAAACTTACAATCCTAACCTTTTAACCGGAGAAATAGAAATTTATCCTGACAAAGTAGAAATTCTGAATGAATCAAAATTACCACCTTTCATTATTAATGATGAGCAGGAAATTAATGAGGATCTCCGCTTAAAATACAGATATCTTGATATTAGACGACCAAAAGTAAAAGATAAGCTTATACTAAGACACCTTATTACATCAGAAATAAGGGATTATCTTAATAAAAATGAATTTATTGAAGTAGAAACCCCTATTTTAATAAAAACCACACCTGAAGGAGCCAGAGATTATCTTGTCCCAAGTCGTGTACATCCATCTAAGTTTTATGCTTTACCTCAATCCCCACAAATATTTAAGCAACTTCTAATGGTTGGAGGTATTGAAAGATATTACCAAATTGCACGTTGTTTTAGAGATGAAGACTTAAGAGCTGACAGGCAACCCGAATTTACACAGGTTGATATTGAAATGTCCTTCATTGACCAGGAAGATATAATAAATCTTTTAGAAGGTCTTATTATTAGAGCTTTTAAAGTAGCAGGAATTGATGTTTCCTGCCCATTCCCTCGCATAACTCATAAAGAAGCAATGGAAACATATGGATCAGACAGACCTGACACAAGATTTGATTTAAAACTATTCGATGTTAGCGATATTATGGAAAATAGTGCATTTACCGCTTTTGCCGATCAGGTTAAAGCTGGTGGAACTGTACGAGCTTTATGTGCGCCAGGAATTTCAGGCTACAGCAGAAAAGAGATGGACGATATTAGAAATCTTGTTGTTTCTTTTGGAGCTAAGGGTCTTGCCTGGATTACATATTATCCTGATGGGACAATCAAATCACCTGTTTTAAAATACCTATCAGAACAGGAAATTGGACAAATTCAGCAAAGAGCTCAAGCTAATCCGGGAGATATAGTATTTTTAGTTGCAGATAAGCCTAATGTAGTATTTGATGTACTAGGCAGACTAAGATTATACTTTGGAAACAAGCTTAATCTTATTGATGACTCAAAACATAATTTATTATGGGTAGTTGACTTCCCAATGTTTGAATGGGACGAAGAATCACAAAGATACGCAGCAGTTCACCATCCGTTCACATCTCCAAATCCCGAGGACATAACTTGTCTTGAAACTGATCCTTTAAAATGTCGTGCACAAGCTTATGACATCGTGTATAACGGCAATGAACTTGGCGGCGGCAGTATAAGAATACACAATCCTGAATTTCAACAAAAAGTATTTGAGATTCTAGGTCTTTCAAAAGATGAAATCAGTGAAAAATTTGGATTTATGATTGAAGCCTTTAAATACGGCACCCCTCCTCATGGTGGGATTGCATTAGGGTTAGATAGATTGGTTGCACTTGTTTCCTGTACTTCATCTATTAGAGATGTAATTGCATTTCCTAAAAATAGTCAGGCTAAATGCTTGATGACAGACGCTCCAGCAAATGCATCTCAAGAACAATTAAAAGAACTGCATATAAAACTAATGCCTGAAAAAGGAAACAAACAATAAATACTTTATTCACCCCGTGGTTAAATATTATTCTAGGTGCTTGCCTAGAATAATATTTAATGATTGGTAATAGATTTCTAATATTTGCAGTTTTCGGTATTTATAAAATTTAAAAAATC
>MFRQ01000057.1 GCA_001784615.1 Candidatus Melainabacteria bacterium RIFOXYA2_FULL_32_9 | reverse complement strand
CTGGCAGTTAAGAAATATTGATACCAGGTATAATGGTCAGGCTGCTGCTATGAATGCAAGACAGGGCATGATGAATATGCTGCAAAATCCTCATAAATATTCTCCAGAACAAACCTTACAAATGGAAAAGCAGTTGATGTTTAGAGGGTTAATTGGCCAAACAATGGCTAAAGCTGCTGAAGCTCAAGAAGATGGCACGCAAAAAATGCTAAATAAAGCTATTGAAAGGTCTTTTAATTATCTTGCGTAAATATTTTATGTGTATTTGTTAAAAAAGTTCCCTTTAAAGGGAACTTTTTTATTTTAAAACCAAGTAATTATTCGATTAATGGCTTGGTTTTAAGAAGTAGGTTTTTTATTTCAGTATATTTATGAGTTTGAAGAAAGTTATTATATAATATTTATTAGGGAGAGTTAAAAGTAAGGCTTATATAAATGTTGGATCTGGATAATTTAGAAAGTATAGATTTCTCGATTCTAGCTAATGTCAATAGAAAAGGTCGTGTATTCATAATATCTGGCCCTTCTGGGGTAGGGAAGGGAACTCTTCTGTCTTTATTAATCGGAAAACATCCTGAAATTGTTTTGTCTGTCTCTGTTACCACAAGAAAACCAAGAACCGGAGAGGTTCATGGAGTTAATTACATTTTTATATCCAAAGAAGAATTTGAGGAAATGATAGAGAAAGATGAATTTCTTGAATGGGCTGTTTTTGCAGGAAATTACTATGGAACCTATGCCAATATAGTCCAAGAATCCTTAAATATGGGATTGGATGTAGCTCTTGAAATTGATGTTAAAGGGGCTCTTCAGGTTAAAGAAAAGTTAAAAGACGCTATTCTTATTTTTATCCTTCCTCCTTCAATAGCAGAATTGCAGACTAGATTATTCAAGAGAAAGACTGATTCCCAGGAATCGATACAGAAAAGATTATCAATAGTTAAGAGTGAAATTGAGAAAAAACACTTATTTGATTATGAAATAGTTAATCAAGATCTTGATACAGCTATAAAAAATCTTGAAGCTATTGTATTAGCCGAAAGATGCAGGATTAGAAATGGTCAAAACTAATAAAATTATAGATAAAGTCGAACAATTTGCTCCATTATCATTGCAAAGTGAATGGGATAATTCAGGATGGCAAATTTACCTTGGTAATTTTGATGTTGATAGAGTTTTGTTAGCTTTATCGCCAACTTTAGATGTTATTGACCAGGCAATAAGCAAAAATTGCGGTTTAATCATAGCTCATCACCCTATGATTTTTGGGAAGATGAGTAAAATTAAAGCGAATAATTTTACCGGTTCAACAATAATTAAGTCTATACAAAATAATATTCAAATATATTCAGCGCATACAAACCTTGACGCAGTAAAAAATGGTGTTGCAGATAAATTAGCCGGACTACTTAATCTGGATAATATTCAGATTATTGAAGAAACAGGTTTAAGTTCAGGCTTTGGCAGAATAGGTGAGCTTGCTAAAGAAGAAAATCTTGATGAATTTCTTAAAAAATTAAAGCAGATTTTGAATGTTAGTAGTTTAAAGCTTATAAATCCTTCTGGTAGAAAGAAGATTAGAAGGGTTGCAGTGTGTCCCGGTAGTGGTGGAGATTTTATAAGAAATTTAAGAGATGTGGATTTGTATATAACAGGTGATATTCGTTATCATACAGCGCTTGAAATAGACAATATGGTGGTAGTAGATGCTGGACATCTGGAAACAGAAAGAATAATTCTTAATACATTAAAAGAATTGTTGCAGGATTTAGAGATACAAATATTTATAGCTGAAGAAAATTCTCCATGGCAGATAGTATAAGAAAATTAGAGCGTAAAACTTTAGGAAAATCAAATTTAAGTGTTTCAAAATTATGCTATGGAACTTTAGCATTTAGTATTTATCATGCCAATTTATCTCTGGAGAAATCCACACAGCTTCTGGCAGAAGCTTATAAAAAGGGAGTAAATTTCTGGGATACAGCTGAATTATATGAAACGTATAGCCATCTAAACTATGCATTAAAAGCATTAGATAATGACGAAGATATTGTTATTTCTTCAAGGTCTTATGCAAAAACGTATAAAGATATGAAATTAAGCATAGAAAAGTGTTTAAAAGAAATAAATCGAGATAAAGTTGAGATATTCGGGCTCCATGAAGTACAAAAAGATGAATTTGACGGATCAACATTTAGAAAAGGGGCTTTAAAAGCATTAATTGAAGCTAAAAATAATGGTTTGATCAGTGCTATATCAATTACCACTCACTCAGCAAAAGTTGTAGATTTAGCTGGTGATATTGAGGAGATTGATGTCATTATGCCTCTTATCAACTACAAGGGAATAGGAATAAAAGATGGAAACCTAAGTGATATGGAATTAGCTATAAAAAAGGCTAAAGAAAAAAACAAAGGAATCTATGCGATGAAAGTCCTGGCAGGAGGTGGTTTAGCTGAAAGTATAAAATTGGCTGTAAACTATGCTCTTGAAAATGAGAACATTGATTCAATAGCTATTGGCATGGATTCGATAGATGAGCTTCGTTTTAATATAGATATCTTTCTTGGACAGGAAAATTACTTAGATTTGGAAGAAAAGTTAAAGATAAAAAAAAGAAATATACACATTGAACCCTGGTGTGTCGGATGTGGCAGTTGTATAAGTATTTGCCCTCAAAACGCAATAATACTTGAATTCGGTCAGGCAAAAATTGTTGAAGAGAAATGTGTTCGTTGTGGTTATTGTATTACGGCTTGTAAAGATTTTTATATAAAATTTTTAAATGAGAAGGAACTTTAATTAAGAAAGAACATCTATAATGCATGAATGCCGTATTTGCAAAGCCCTTCTGAGCTCGGGGGGCTTCTTTATTTTGTTCATAAATTGGGTCTCTTAGTGTTAAAATTACATAGTATAATTAGTTTAAACTTGAGTGTTTATTTTATCAGTAAGAGCAGAATTAGCCGGGAGTAGTTTTATGAGTAAGAATAATAAAGTTTGTATAGGATTACTTGGTCTTGGAACAGTTGGAAGTGGAGTTTTTGAAGCTCTTAGAAATATTGATTGTGTTCAAGTTAAAAAAGTAGCAGATAAAGATACAAACAAGATAAGTGAATATCCTGAATTATCACAGGATAACTTTACTACTAATGCTGATGAAATAATTAATGATCTTGAAATTAAAATATTAGTTGAGTTGATCGGGGGAATCAATCCGGCTTTTGACTTTATTAAAAGAGCAATTGGAAATGGAAAACATATTGTTACTGCTAATAAAGAATTAATAGCTAAGCATGGTAAGGAGTTATTTGAATTAGCTAAGGCTAATAATGTTGTTATTATGTATGAAGCTGCTGTTGGTGGTGGAATCCCTATTATTATGCCGTTAAAACAATCTCTGGCAGGAAATACTATTACCAAAGTTGTTGGGATATTAAATGGGACAACAAATTATATTCTTACAAAGATGGAAGAAGAAGGCAGTGATTTTGAAGATGTATTAAAAGAAGCTCAAAAGCTTGGATATGCAGAGGCAGATCCAACAGGAGATGTTAAAGGGCATGATGCAGCTTATAAAATTGCGATTTTATCGGCGTTAGCTTTTAATAAAAGAGTTGATATCAACCAGATTTATAGAGAAGGAATTGATAACATAAGCTCTATTGATATAGAATATGCAGCTGAATTCGGATATAAAATTAAATTAATTGGACTTGCTCAAAACGGTCCTGAAAAAACAGTTGATATAAGGGTGCATCCGATGTTAGTGCACAAGGATCATCCTATTTCAAGAATTGATGGAGTATTAAATGCCATTGTTATTGAGGGTTATCCTATCAGTAGAGTAATGTTTTCAGGTCCAGGAGCAGGAAAGTTTCCTACAGCAAGCTCTGTAATCGGTGATATTATTGCAATAGTTAATGAATTAGATAGAACTGATTATCCACTGCCAATGATGCGCTGCCAGCATAGTTCTGAAGCTAGAGTGCTTGAAATGGATAAAACTATGAATAAATACTACATTAGGGTTAATACATCAAATAAGCCCGGTGTAATTGGTGATCTTGGAATTATTTGTGGTAAGAATAATATAAATCTTTGTAGTATAATTCAAAAAGGTGTTCTTGAGGATGGCAGTGCCAGAATTGTTCTCTTAACTGACTTGGCATATGAGGAAGATATTAAAAGGGCTGTAAAAGAGATCGATGAAAGGTCTACTACCAAGGAAGTCGCCAATGTTCTTAGGGTTATGGAATAGTAAATAGATATTATTAAAAAGGTTAAAAATTATGGATACAAGGTGCAGACCTTATAAAGGATTAATAAAAAGATACTTTAAATACCTTCCTGTAAGTGAAAAAACTCCTATTATATCAATTAATGAAGGTAATACACCTTTAATTAAGGCTGATAATTTAGCTAAAGAGATTGGAATAAAAGCCAATTTGTTTCTAAAATTTGAAGGAGCTAATCCTACAGGAAGTTTTAAAGATAGAGGAATGACCCTGGCTGTATCAAAAGCAGTTGAACAAGGAAGTAAGGCAATAATTTGTGCAAGCACTGGAAATACAAGTGCTTCTGCTGCTGCTTATGGTGCCAAAGCAGGTGTTAAGGCTTTCGTTCTTATTCCATCAGGATATATTGCTCTTGGTAAGCTGGCTCAAGCTATGTTGTATGGTGCAGAAGTCGTTGCTATAGATGGTAATTTTGATGAAGCTCTTGAAATAGTCAGAGAGTTATCTGAAAATTATCCTCTAACACTTGTAAATTCAGTTAATCCTTATAGAATAGAAGGCCAAAAAACGGCAGCATTTGAAATATGCGACGTTTTAGGGCAAGCACCTGATTATTTATGTATTCCTGTTGGAAATGCAGGAAATATAACGGCATATTGGAAAGGTTTTACTGAATATTATAATAAACGTCAGGTTCCAAATACTCCGAAGATGTACGGATTTGAAGCAGAAGGTGCGGCTGCAATAGTAAAAGGAGAAAGAATTTATAAGCCTGAAACTATAGCAACTGCAATTCGTATAGGTAATCCAGCGAGCTGGAATAGTGCAGTTGCCGCTAGAGATGAATCGGGTGGTATAATAGATAGTGTAACTGATGATGAAATTATTGAAGCTTACAGATTGTTAGCCAGAAAAGAAGGTATATTTGTAGAACCTGCAAGTGCTGCTTCAGTAGCAGGCTTAATTAAAGCCTATAGATCAGGAAAAGTTGAAAATAATTCTACTATAGTATGCGTTTTAACAGGCAATGGATTAAAAGATCCTGATTCTGCAATTAAATATTCAGATTGTGAAATCAAAAACACTTCATCATCAATAGAAGATATAGCTCAGATATTGAACTTATAATTAAATAATGTCATTGCGAGGAACGTAGTGACGAAGCAATCTTTAATAATAAATGATGATTTAAGAGTCTGGTTTAGCTACCATAATGACAATATAACGTTTAGAAATTCATTTATTCACTAGATAAAGGAGAATAAGAGTGTCAGAGTATAAGAGAGCTTATATTTCAGAAATTGGTAAATACGAAGGGCAAGATATTTGTATAAAAGGCTGGCTTTATAATAAAAGATCCAGCGGAAAATTACATTTTTTACAAGTTAGAGATGGCACAGGCATAATTCAGGCAGTTATTTTTAAGGGAGATGTTGATCCTGAAGTTTTTGAAAAGGCTGATAAGATTTCCCAGGAGTCTTCAATTATAGTCTGTGGAACTGTTAAAGAAGATAAAAGGTCCCAGATAGGTTATGAAATTGGTGTAAAAGATGTTCAGATAATAGGTGAATCAGTTGAATATCCAATTACTCCAAAAGAACATGGTGTTGCTTTTCTTCTGGATAAAAGACATTTATGGTTAAGATCACCAAGACAGCATGCCATCTTAAAGATTAGACACGAAATAATTAAATCTATCAGAGATTACTTTAATAATAATAATTTCTTACTTGTGGATGCTCCAATATTTACTCCGGCAGCTTGTGAAGGAACTACAAATCTTTTTGAAACAGAATATTTTGATGAAAAAGCGTATTTAACCCAGAGTGGACAGCTATATATGGAAGCTGCTGCTATGGCATTTGGTAAGGTATATTGCTTTGGTCCAACATTCAGAGCTGAAAAGTCTAAAACCAGACGTCATTTGACAGAATTTTGGATGGTAGAGCCAGAGGTTGCTTATAATGATTTAAATGACAATATGGATCTGGCTGAAGACTTTGTTGAATATGTAGTTCAGCAGGTTGTTAAAAACAGAAGAGCTGAGCTTGAGATATTAGAAAGAGATATCTCCAAGCTGGAAAACATCAAAAAGCCATTCCCAAGAATCACTTATGATGAAGCAATTGAATTATTAAATAAAAATGGTAAAGAAGCTCCCTGGGGTGATGACTTTGGTGGAGATGAAGAGACTGTTATATCAGAGCAGTTTGATCGTCCTGTAATGATTCATAGATATCCTGCTGAGGTTAAAGCATTCTATATGAAGCAGGATCCAGAAAATTCTAAGCTGGCTCTTTGTGTTGATATGATAGCTCCTGAAGGTTATGGAGAAATCATAGGTGGTGGACAAAGAGAAGACGATATGGATGTTCTTTTAGAGAAAATAAGAGAGCATAAGCTTCCTGAAGAAGCTTTTGAGTGGTATTTAGACCTTAGACGTTATGGAACTGTTCCCCATGCCGGATTCGGCCTTGGCATAGAAAGAACCGTAAGCTGGATTTGCGGGCTACATCATGTTAGAGAAACAATCCCATTCCCAAGAATGATGGAAAGAATCAGGCCATAATTGTAAGTCGCTGCTTAAATAATTTTGAATATCATTGCGAGGTGCTTCGCACTGTCTTAAGTCATCAATCTTTCCAATAATATGCAGCACTATGATCGCAAAGTAACAAAGTCACTTTTATAAGTCATCTATCATTCCAATTACACGTATTGTCATTGCGAGGTACTTCGTACAGTCATCGGTCATCAATCATTCCAATAATACACCATGTCATTGCGAGCCATGAAACGTGGATAACCAGTATAAATTATTCTTGCGTGGCAATCTAAAATCACGAAATCGACACATTATCCTGAAGCAATGTTCTCAAGCAATAAATAGGAAGATATATGAGTAACTTAAAAGATAATGCTACAGAATTATATAAACAGGGTTATTCCTGCTCAGAAGCTATAGTTAGGGCGGCTCATCAGTCAAATTTGATTAATAATATCGATATAGGGGTATTAACCAAACTTGCTTCTTCTTTTTCTGGGGGTATGGGTAATGGGTGCCTTTGTGGTGCTGTTGCTGGTGCACAGATCATAGTTGGATATGCTTTAGGTCGTGAAAATATCACAGATTCTTCTAAAGAGGTTAAGACTGCTGCTAAAAAGCTTATTGATAATTTCAAAGAAAAAAGAAAGACAACTTGTTGCAAGGCATTAAGTGCAAAATATGATTTTAATTCTCCGGAAAGACGCCAAAACTGTGTAAATATAGTAAGTGATGCTGCAGAAATCTTAGAAAATATTGTTAAAGATAACGCTAAAGATATAGAGTTAATGCATTAGCTTTTAATATTATCCATTATAGCTTCTATAGGTGTTTTATTCTCTAATAAACACTTTTTGAGATAACCTATGGATTTATCCATCTCTGATTTTCCTTCTTTAGTATGGTCAAATATGCCAGTCATAGCTGAAGACGCTGGCAAACTTTCACCAATTATAGCCATCCGTATATCTTCTGCAATCATTTCATAATCGACATGGGCATCTAATTTAGCTTTATCGTAGACTGATAAGTTCTTAGTATTGTTACTTTTGGTTTCATTGGTATTTAAGTTTAATCTGGACATAGATCTAAGGTTTTTCCAGCCATCCAAAAAACCAATTCCATCCGAAGGCGCAATTATAATTGAGCCAGGCTTGGAAGAATTTTTAGTTTCATCTTTTTTAATCATTTCGTAAGAGATAGCATGCCCTATTTCATGAGCTAATGCCCTGGCTCTATCCTTATTTCCTTCTAATACACTTGGTTGTAGGTCTTTTATCTCTCTCATTTTAGCGATTATTCTCTCAGCTGAAGAAGTCTGATGATAGCGGTCATTGACATTATAAGCATGTAGCAAAATTCCTTGTCCTGGTTGTTCTTGAATATATCTACCACCACGTTTATCACCATCTTTTTTATTTACATATCCAGGTATCATATATATGTTAAGGTAATCAGGGAATAGCTTGTTTAAAATTGGCTTATAAGGCTTATTGAATTCCAAAATCTCTTTTATTTCTTCTTTAGAAGGAATAAATCGTTTGTCAATCTTGAAAAACAAGGTGCTACCTGGTGAAGGTTGTGCAAGGATGTCAGGGTAGACTAAATTTTTATCAATATCAGGTAATATAATTTTGCTATTTAGGCTAACACGACGAAGTTTAGCCGTTTCTAATGCTAAAATTTTACCTGTATCCTCAGGTTCATACAATTTTATTCCAACTTCCGGAATAAATTTACCTTTTTTATCTTTTATTTCTGCTAATTTACTATCTATAACTTCTATTTGCTTATTTATTATATTTTTTGTGTCTCCAATAACAAGGTAATTCTTGAGTTTAGAGAATATCTTGCTATCCTTAGCATTTACCACACTAAAATCCCAATCGTCTTTCTCGATATCTTGTAATGAATCTTTTAATTCTTGAGTTGGTGTGATATTTTCAGGAAGTGATTTTTTAATCGCATTTACATCATCTTTAGGGCTTTTAGGCAATGAATTATAAATAGCTCTTATTTCCAGAGAATCTGTGATTAACTTTTCTTTATTCTCTTTGCCGGGCGTAACTATTTCAGGCTTTTTTTTGTCTATATCTTTATTTACCTGTGTAATTGACTCACTTATTATTTTTAATTCCTGATTTAGCTGGTTTAATTTTTTTATTTTTTCAGCTAATTTAGGTGGGCAAGAACTCCAGACTTCTTTTGTTTCCTTATCTAGCTTCTTGATTTTATCTTGAGCTAGTAGAATACTTTCAGACATGCTCGAGGATTCGCCAATCCCACCAATTTCTTTTATTATTCGGTTTAGTCTGTCTTGAAGATCTTGTAAATTTTTAAGATTTTTTTGGTTATAAGGGACAATAATATTATTATTTTTATTGAGGTTGCCTTGTTTATTGTTAATATTACCAATAGTCATAAAATTTATTCCATTAAAAATTTCTCAATTGATATGTCTTTGTTTCAAAAATAAGATGAATGTTGCAGGAGGGTATGTTATTGGAGGAAGCCTATGCACCATTGAAGGTGACAAGGTCACTTATTTAAGTCATCAATTATTCCAGTGAGGACTTAATTATGTGCGTTAGCACCAGCGACGGAAATAATATAACTTCCTTAATTTATGAAACAATTTACTAATTATAATAGTTTAAAGTTAGCTAAAAAAAATTGTTGATATTAACAGATATAAAATTAACTATGTTTTACAAAATCAAGTTTTTACAATTTTTGTATTTTTAGCTTGGTTATTCTTGCGCCTTCAACGCTTTCAACGGTGAAAACAAGATCATCAATTTTTATTTTATCCCCTATATTTGCGACTCTTCCCAGTTCTTTTAAAATAAGCCCCCCGATAGTTTCAATTTCTTCTTCTGTAATATTCATATCAAACAGCTCATTTATCTCATCAATCCTTAACATTGCGTTAACAAGAAATTCATTGTCTGAGATAACTTTCACATCTGCTTCTTCAGTGTCAAATTCGTCTTGCACATCTCCAAAAATTTCTTCTAAAACATCTTCAAGGGTAACTATGCCTGAAGTGCCGCCAAATTCATCAATAACTAGTGCCATTTGACTGTGGTGTCTTTTAAATTCAAGAAGAAGCTTATCTATTGTTAGTGTTTCAGGAATTAGCATTACTTTTCTGATGATTTTTGAAAGTGCAAATTTTTCTTTTGCTTCAATAAAAGGAATTATATCTTTTATGTGTACAATTCCAAGAATATGATCCAAATCCCCTTCATAAACAGGGTATCTGGTGAATTGATGTTCATATACAAATTTTGTTAATTCTTCTAAGGAAATATTTAAAGGTATAGAAACAACATCTGGCCTTGGAACCATTATTTGTCTTGCAATTAAGTCAGAAAATTTAAATACATTATGCAGCATATCTCTTTCAGTTGCATTTAAAACACCTTCTTGATAACTGGCACTTATTAACATATCAAGCTCTTCCGTGGAATGAACAAGATGAATTCCTGCTGCTGGGGGAATTTTAAGTAATTTTAAAAGACCATTTCCCATATTGTTTAACAGGAGAATAAAAGGAGAGAAAATCGTTGATATTAAGTTCATAGGTCTTGCGATAATAAAAGATGTGGTTTCAGGATATTGAAGAGCAATAGCTTTAGGTATCAATTCACCAAATTCTATCTGTAAAATTGTAATTATAATAAAAGCAATGACTGCAGCAACTGTATGAGTTGCAATTACTTGGCCTATTTGAGGCAGAAAGGTAAATAAAGGATAAAGCATCTCTGCAAGTGTTGATTCTCCTACCCAACCAAGTCCAATACTTGAAACAGTAACCCCTAACTGAACAGCGGCTATGAATTTAGGAATATTATTAAGTTCTTTAGAAATTATTTGTGCTGTCTTATTCCCTTCTTTAACTAATTGTTGAATTCTTGTTTTCCTAACATTTACAAGAGCGAATTCAGATGCGACAAAAAACGCATTAGCAAAAATTAACAAGCCAATGACAATTAATCTAAGGAATGTATCCAGAAAAAACTCAGGCATTAGTAATAATTAATCCTAAACCTATTTTTATCAGGATATAGTAATTCAGGCTTAAAATATACAGCCAATCGTCTACACTGTTTTTGTATTAAGGATAGCGGAAAAAATACTAAGGACGCAATAAAAAATACTTACGCATAAAGTGATATTGTCATTGCGAGGAGGGCTGAAAGCCCGACGTGGCAATCCAAAT
>MFRQ01000056.1 GCA_001784615.1 Candidatus Melainabacteria bacterium RIFOXYA2_FULL_32_9 | reverse complement strand
CATATTATGCCCAATAGTTATCTACCTAAAAGCTTTTTACTTTCAACAAAATTAGGTCTGGAAACAGGAGTCTTGTTTGCTTGAGTGACGGATAGTTTTTCTTTTCTATCACTATAAGGGACTTTACCTGGATTTTTCATCATATGATCAATATTAGACTGTTTCAGTCCTGAATAAAACTTTTCATCATTAAAAAAACTATTTTTTTGTGAAATGTAGCCTTCAGATGGTAATACAAAGTCTCCTTCTTTTGCTACAACATTACAAGCAAGATTTACAGATTCTATAAGATATTCACTGAGAATTTTTGAGAAGAATCCTCCCATTATCATAATTGCAAGGGATACACCTAAAATTTTTGGTGCGGCCGCTATCGTTTGTTCTTGAATTTGTGTAACAGCCTGAAGTACACCTACAACAAGTCCTATTCCTGCAGCTACAAGAACGATAGGCATAGATATCATTAACATATTTACAAAACCTCTACCGAGGTGCTCCATTAGTATTTCCAAGGTATACCTCTCTAATTAAAGCTTTGAACTAAACCATTAACAACTAATCCCCATCCATCTACCGCAATAAATATTAGTAGTTTAAATGGTAGGGATATAATAGTTGGTGATAACATAAACATACCCAATGCTAACAGAATATTAGCTACAACGATGTCAAGAACGATAAAAGGTATGAATATAACAAATCCAATTTCAAAAGAAGTTTTTAATTCACTTAA
Organism: Candidatus Melainabacteria bacterium RIFOXYA2_FULL_32_9; assembly: GCA_001784615.1. Classification (NCBI taxonomy): domain Bacteria; kingdom Bacillati; phylum Candidatus Melainabacteria; species Candidatus Melainabacteria bacterium RIFOXYA2_FULL_32_9. Next base: position 11,079 of record MFRQ01000056.1, on the reverse strand, counting down.
TATATAAGCAGGAGCTACTTCAAGAATACTGATATCATCAGGTGTTTTAGGCGGAGCTTTTTTAGCCAATTCAATGAAGAATACCACATCTCTCTGCTGAGTTTGTTTCATCATGAAATTTTTAAGTGGTTTACTTCCCTCTTTTATTGCTAGAGCAAGTGATCCACTCTTTTGATATGGAACAGATCCGGCTTCATACATTTGTGAAAAAACAGGTGCCATAGTATAAAGTGTTAAAATTATCGATAATCCAATTATTACCATGCCTGGAGGCACTTGTTGTGTACCCATAGCTGTCTTTAATATTGAGAAAACAATGACATATCTTAGAAAACTTGTCATACAGACAAATACAAATGGCAAAAGTGAGAAAGCAGACATTACTATGAGTAATTGTATAACCGGATCCAGGTTTTTTAATAATTCATCCATATGAAATACCCCTTAAGGCCTCTGAAAAGTAACATACATGTTTAATTTTTCTATAAACTTTGTCTTAAAAGCTTTTTGATTAATAAAATCACTCTTAAAAATATTTCTTGTAATATTTAATATTGGAATTGCCATATTGAAATCTTGTTTATGCTTATTAAGTCTGTGTTTTTCAGATTCTTCTATTGAAGGTAAATTTTCAGCATCAAGTTTTGTTAGAAAATGGCTGCCTTCGGTATCTGTTGAAACTAAGAATCTTTCTGTTCCAGCTTTTACAACATACAGATTTTTTCGTGGCTCAAGATTTAAGCATGTTTCAACGCTTAAAAACTTATTTTTAGGGCTTGAATAGGGCCCGGAAATTAAACTTTTTTTAGCAATTATAAAGCCAATAAGTATAATTCCAATCATAGCTAGTGTATATACAGTAAAACTAAGTATATAACCTGTCATTTATTTCCTCCTTTATAAATCTTCTTCAATTTCAAAATCACTGTAGTCAAATTCATCTTCTACAGGGGTTTCTTCTTCCTCAAACTTATCTTCATATAGATTTTGATTAGGCTGTTGATGATTATTTATGGCGGCTTCTTTTACGGCAATTTCTTGTTCTTGCTTGTTTTCGTGGAATACTTTAGTTATTTTAACCCCATATTTATCTTCTATAATTACAAGTTCTCCAGTAGCAATCTTTTCGCCATCAACATGCATAGTTATTTCGTTTTGAACTATAGATGCTATATCTATTACAAGTCCTTCAGTTATTTGTCTGAGTTCTCCAAGTGACATCTTGATTTTCTGAAACTCAGCACTAACTTCTACTTGCAAGTTATCCCATATATTTTTTGTAGGGGAATTCGCTTCATTCATTGCTGATTTGCCTCCCATTGTCTTTCCAACATTGATTACGAGCCTGGGATCAGGATTAACGCTAAACGTTACTTCTTCATCACCTCTGATTGTCATAAAATGCAAATTACTTTTTTCAAGTATTACAATATCTTCCGGTTCTAATTGTTTCAAGTCTTCAAGGGTGATTTTAGACTTTCCTACAAATACGTCTGCCCTTGTGCAACTTTCTTGAAACTGTAGAATATCTATCGGATTTTGGGGGAATGGTAGCAGTTCTGGTTCTTTAAGCGCATATTCAGGAAGTGAGATTATTACTTTTCCGGCTTCTTCCTGTCCCGATAGGTCTGAATATACAAAAAAAGTTAAATATATGAGTTTTTTTCGTGTTCCTTCCAGATTTTGAATTTCATCAAGTTCTCTTTTATCTTTAAAAGCTTCAGCAGTTTTTTGGAATAAAAATTCGTTATAACCTGTTAATATTTGTGCTTCAAGCTCAGTAATTTTTTTAAGGGTTAAGGTTTGTTTGTCACCTTCTTTTTTACCAAAAGCATTATCAAGAATTGTTTGGACTGTAATATTAGACGTTTTAATATATAAAGGACAATCCCAGGTTAAATCAATCTGCGTTACAAAGTAGTCATTGCCCTTCCAGATCATAAGTGGTTTGTCAGTTATTGCAAATAGATAGTAGTAAAGATTGGTCTGTAAGAATTTTGCGCTTGCTTCAGTTAATCTACTAGAAAAGCTTTTGTCAAACCAATGAAAACGACGATTTAAACCACTACAGATTCCCATGTCTTTATCTGTAGTGATTAAGCTTTTTTTTGAATGTGACAGAGGAGTCACTCCCTAACTTCCTCCCCGTTTGAGTTTTTAAAGTCAAAAAACACGTATTGCTACGGCACCTCTAAGATAAAGGTTTTCAATCTTTTAGGCATCAACTATATACTGTATTTCTTCTGGAAAATTTGTTATTAATTCAGGGAAAGCATTAATGATTTTAGTAATTTTTTATGCAAAATCAAGGATAAAAATTTTTATCCTTAAGTTATTAGAGTTTAAAAAGATAATTTAAACTCTGAAAACCTATAAAATTGTTGAATATAATGATTGTTGAAAACTATTAGAAAATTTTTTAATAATTAGTTTTAAAAATTGTGAGGGCTTTTTCTACAAAAGTTTTTATGTTTTTATAATTAAATAGTTAAAAGATAGGTTAATACTATGGAAAAGCTACTATTTGGCACAGCTGGTATACCGATTAGCACTGAACCCAGGACTTATCCTAACGCTTTAAATCAGATAATTAGTCTGAATCTTGGCTGTATGGAAATGGAATTTGTCCGTGGCGTAAACATGAATGCCAAGGCTCAGGGAGAAGTTAGAAAACTCAGAAAATCCCTCGATTTAGTTTTGAGCGCTCATGGCCCTTATTATGTTAATTTAAACGCTCAGGAACAGGATAAAGTCGATGCAAGTATTAAGAGAATTCTTGACACTGCAAGGGTTACACATGCCTGTGGAGGATATAGTATAACTTTTCATGCTGCTTACTATATGGGGCAGGACAAGAAAGAGGTTCATAATATTGTAATATCCAGAATGAGAGAGATAGTTAAAACTTTAAAATCTGAAAATATAAAAATATGGGTACGTCCTGAAACCACAGGTAAAGGTGTTCAGTGGGGAGATCTCGATGAAATCATAAGCTTATCAAAAGAAGTTGATATGGTGCTGCCTTGCGTTGATTTTTCTCACTTACATGCCAGATCCGTAGGGCAGTATAATACTTATGATGAATTTGCCAATATATTTGAAAAAATAGGAAATGAAATAGGCGAGTACGCTCTTCAAAATTTTCATGCTCATATAGCAGGAATTGAGTATGGTCCAAAGGGTGAAAAAAACCATCTTTTACTGCAGGAATCTGATTTTAACTATAAAGATTTAATGAAAGCCTTTAAGGACTTCAATGTAAAAGGCATAGTGATATGTGAAAGCCCTAATCTTGAAGGCGATGCCCTATTACTCCAGAATGAGTATTTATCGTTACTTTAAAAAGAAGCTTTTTAAGTAGATAATAATGAGTGTGAAAGTTAATTTACAAATTTCAGAGTAAAAAAATGGCTTATAAAGATTTAAGAGAATTTATACAAAGGTTAAGAGAAGGGAATGAACTTTTAGAAATAGATATTCCTGTGAGTTCTAATCTTGAGATTACTGAGATTACTGATAGAGCTAGTAAAAATAAAGATTTTCCCAATAAAGCGTTATTGTTTAATAATGTTGAAGGGTATGATATTCCTGTTTTAACTAATGCCTTTGGCTCTTTTAATAGAATGAATTTGTCTTTGGGCGTCAATAATATAAGAGAAATCGCTTCAAGAATTGAAAATCTTATAAAACCCGAAATTCCTGACAGCTTATTCGGAAAAGCTTCTATGCTTCCAAAATTAATGGAAGTTGGTACAATTTTCCCTCAAATAGTTAATAGTGCCCCATGTCAGGAAGTGGTTGTAACTGATTTAAATCAGCCGATTCTTGATAAATTGCCAATTTTAAAATGCTGGCCGGAAGATGGCGGAGAGTTTATTACCCTTCCCCTTGTTATTACTAAAAATCCTGTTACAGGAACCAGAAATATGGGCATGTACAGGTTACAAAAGTATGATAATACAAGTACCGGGATGCACTGGCATAAGCATCACGATGGTGCAAAGAATTTTGAGGAAGCAAAAAGATTAGGAAAGAAATTTGAAGTAGCTGTTGCTCTGGGCTGTGATCCAGCTATTACTTATGCAGCAACAGCACCATTACCCCCGGGAATTGATGAGATGATTTTTGCGGGATTTTTAAGAAAAAAACCTGTGAAGCTTGTTAAGTGTAAAACCGTTGATTTAGAAGTCCCTGCTGATGCTGAAATTATTCTTGAAGGTTATATAGATCCAGATGAGTTAAAGTTAGAAGGTCCATTTGGAGATCATACGGGCTATTATAGCCTTGCTGATATGTATCCGGTTTTCCATATTACAGCAATGACAAATAGAAAAAATCCGATTTATCCTGCAACAATTGTAGGCAAACCCCCACAGGAAGATTGCTATATGGGAAAAGCTACCGAGCAGATATTTTTACCTCTTTTAAAGCAGATTTTGCCTGAAGTGGTTGATATGAACCTGCCCATAGAAGGAGTTTTTCATAATTGTGCAATTTTAAGTATAAATAAACGTTATCCTGGCCATTCCAATAAAGTTATATCTGCCATTTGGGGTTTTGGCCAAATTATGTTTACAAAATTTGTTATAGTAGTTGACGCTGATGTAAATGTCCATGACTTATCAGAAGTCACCTGGAAGGTTTTCAACAATGTAGATCCGGCAAGAGATTGCATAATAACAAAAGGTCCTGTTGATGTTCTTGATCACGCTTCAGAATTACATGGTTTTGGCGGTAAAATGGGTATAGATGCAACCAAAAAGTGGCCAAGTGAAGGATTTACCCGTGACTGGCCTGATGAAATTATTATGAGTGAAGATATTAAGAAAAAAGTGGACGCTAAGTTACTGGATTATCTTAAGCTAGAAAAATCCTAATAATCGAGCAATAAAAAATGCGTAAGTATTTTTTATTGCTCGATTATTTGCTAGTTATAAGAAGTGCCAGAGGCACATATATAAGTGTTGAAATAGTTAAGGACTTTAATAGTGTGACTCAGTCACCTACAAAAATAACCAAAGATAGAATGAGCTTGTAATTTCAAAAACTCGTCGTTTTCGAAATTGTAAGCTCCCCCTTCGCTCATCAAAATCCATAAGTATTTTTTACGCTGTCCTTAAGCTTCAAGATACCCTTTCCTTTGGTGCTAATGAAATAAGGGTACTGAATACTTTTAACTTGAATAAACCTTTTTAAAAGCCTTTCTGGCTTCTTCACGATCATCAAAATGAATAGTTTCATTTTTTAGAATTTGATAATCTTCATGCCCTTTGCCAGCAAGTACAATAACATCATCTTTACCAGCATTTTTTATCGCAAGCTCAATAGCAGATCTTCTGTCTATTTCAACCTGAACTTTATCAGAATTTAATGATTTAATACCTGTTAAAATATCAGTGATGATTTGCTGAGGATCTTCTGATCTAGGATTATCAGAGGTAATTATGACAACATCTGCTATGTTTTCTGCAATACCACCCATCTTAGGACGTTTTGTCGCATCTCTATCACCACCACAGCCAAATAAACATATTAATCTTCCGTTTTGGGGAACTACTTTTTTTGCTGCATTTAATACATTAGCTAAACCATCAGGTGTATGAGCATAATCAACGATTATAAGAGGTTCTCTTATAACTACCTCAAACCTGCCAGCTACACTTTTTGTTAATTCAAGAGCTCTTACGCAAGTATCAAGCTCTATCCCTTCTCCTATACCAATAGCAAGGGCAGCAAGAGCATTATATACACTAAATTGTCCTGTCATTTGAAGATTAATTGTTTTATTTCCAATTGGAGTTATGCAGTCAAACTTTGACCCATAAACAGAATATTCTATATTTTTAGCTATAATATCGGCTTGATTTTCAATGCCATAGGTTATAATTCTTACTTTATCAGGGGTAGCCTGTATGAATCTTTCTGCATTACTGTCATCTTTATTGATTACAGCATATTTATTATTTTCTTTACTGTCTTTTAAAGCAATAAAGAGCTTGCTTTTAGCTTTAAAATAATTATCCATAGTAATGTGATAATCAAGATGGTCCTGTGTAAGGTTAGTTAAAGCTGCTGCATCAAATAAACAACCACCAACCCTATGTTGTTCAAGAGCATGGGAGCTAACCTCCATTACCACATGCTTAATGCCACTATCAAGCATATTTCTAAAGGCCTCATGAAGCTCTGGGGATTGAGGAGTTGTATGCTTTGTCGAAACATACTCATCTTTTGAAGACAATCTTTGCCCGAGGGTTCCTATTAATCCACATTCTATACCTGCCTGTTCAAAGATATTCTCAACGAGGTGGGTAACAGTAGTTTTTCCATTAGTACCTGTTACACCTATTAATCTTAGTTTTTCTGAAGGAAAACCATAAAATACTGAAGATATTTGAGCAAGAACTAACTGTGTATCTTTAACTATAAGGACAGGGATATTAATTCCTTCTACTGTCTTTTGAGTTACTATTGCTGATGCACCTTTTTCCTGTGCATTAATAGCAAAAGCATGCCCGTCAACGTGTTCGCCAACAAGACAAACAAAAATATCATCTTTCTTTGTGGTTTTTGAGTTATATGAAATTCCTTTAATCTCTATATTTTTAAGTTCATTAGAATTAATAATCTGTTCAGGCTCTATATGTTCAACAACTTGACTTAGTTTCAATTTAAATCTTCTCCTTGTCTTTTACATTTAACCCTGGTGCGTCTGGCTCAAGATTTAATATTCTTACTACCTCAACAGCTACATTATTAAAAATAGGACCTGCAACTGTACTTCCCCACATTTCAACACCTTTTGGATTATCAACCACAACCATTATTAATACTTGTGGATTTTTAGCAGGAAAATAACCTGCAAATGAGGTAAAAACTTGATTTGGTATATAACCAGGGCCATTAGGGTTAGGTTTTCTTGAAGTACCTGTTTTACCTGCTACCCGAAAATTTGGAATTTTACCCGCTTTGGATTCAGAAGCATCAATACTGCTTGAAAGTAATTCTGTCATCAATTTCGATGTTTCAGGCGATAAAACTTTCCTTTTTTCTATCCTTTTTTCATATTCTTCTTTACTATATTTTATAACATGCGGTGTTACCCATATTCCATTATTTGCAATAGCAGCAACAGCAGCAGCTACTTGAATAGGAGTACTTGCAATACTGTAGCCAAATCCAATCGTAGCCTGTCTTACGGTATCCCAAGTATCTACTTCCGGTAAAATTCCTGCCGATTCCCCGGGAAGATCTACTTTTGTCTTGGATCCTATTCCAAAAAGCCTTAACATCCTATAATGCTCATTAGGAGGTATTTTTAGGGCAACCTTTACACTTCCAACGTTACTACTATGTTCAAAAAGGTATTTTAAATCAATTGAACCAGGAGCTCCTTTTTTGTTGTAATCATAATTAACGATATCCCAACCTTGAATTTTAATTTTTCCAGTATCGTGAAATCTCTCATTTTTAGTTATAGAACCTGTTTCAAGAGCTGAAGCTATTGTAACAATTTTGAAAGTTGAACCTGGAGGATAAACATCACTCAAAACCCAATTTTTAACAACGGATGCATCAACTTTATTATATTCATTCGGATTATAACTTGGTAAAACTGCAAATGCTAAAATTTCCCCATTTTTAGGATTAAGGACTATTACCGTTCCTCTATCAGCTCTTGTTTTTTGCATCATTTTTAACAATTCAGTTTCAGCAACATGTTGAATTGAGGAATCTATTGTTAAAACCAGCTTTTCACCTGTAAGTGGAGCAGTAGCAAAAGCAGGGTCAGTATTAATATCATAAATCACGTCACCCTTACCGGTATATTCTACAGGTTTAATTTCAGGAAGTGACTCTAAACCGTGTGATCCTGTTCTTTCTACTCCGGCAGACAGATTTGCATCAAGATTAACATAACCTAATATATGAGAAGCCAGGTTCCCCTGGGGATAAACTCTATCATTTTTTTTAACAAGATCAAGACCTCTTATTTTAAGCTTTTTTATCTTAAGTGCATCATTTCTATTTATACTTTTAGCCAAAGTTATTGTTGAAGCATCCATCTGACTTAATTTTTTGAATAAATCATTCTTTGGCTGTTTTAAATAAGGAGCCAGTTGAGAAGCTATTCTTATAGGACTTTCTGAATAATAGTGGGGATGAGCATATATATCATATAAAGTTGTATCACTTGCAAGCCTTATCCCATTTCTATCAACAATTTCTCCTCGAAAGGAAAATGTTCTGGCAGGCTGCCTCATGTGTTTAGCTTTTTCTGTTAACTGTTGAGAATCAATAACTTGCAATTGTATAAGCTTTAAAATAATTGCACTGGCAAACAAAAAAAACATAACCTGGAGCAAAGTAGCAAACAGGTTATATTTTCTTGGCTTAATTTTAAACTTGGAAAGCATATTAATATCCTGAAACAGGTTGTATTTCTATATTATTTCTACTTTTCTCTATAACAGGAATTGTATTTACACTTTTAACTTCCATTATAGCATCAGGCTTTTTAAGGAAATTAACCTTTGCAACCTTATTATTTATTGTATAAAAAGACTTTGAATAGTCAACTTTATTTTGTAATTCAATATTTTCAAAGTTTACTTCATTAGTTTTAGTATGGATTGAAGAAAGAGCATTTTCTTTTGCAACGACCATTGAATAACTAACCATAGAGATTAATATTGATATAACAAGCATAAAGCTCAAGAAACGATTAAATCTAAATAATGATACTTCCCTAAAACTATCATATTTAGGAAAATCTCCTTGGACTATAGCATTTTGGGCATCATATTGCCTATCTTTTTTATATGAATTAACTTTTACTGACGATACCATTGTTTTCTCGACTCCGTATCATACTCTCTCAGCCACTCGCATTTTTGCACTCCTAGAAGGAGGATTTCTTTTTATCTCTTCTTGAGATGCAGTTATAGGTTTTTTTGTGAGTATTTTTAACTTTTTTGGTTCACACGTACATATTAATTGTTCTGGTAGACATACACAATTAGAACTGTAATACTTAAATAAATTTTTTACAAGTCTATCTTCCAAAGAATGAAAACTTATTACGACTATTCTAGCATTTTTTTCTAATAAAGGAATCACCTCTTTTAATGACTTCTCAATGTTATCTAACTCATTGTTAACTGCAATTCTTAAAGCTTGAAAAACACGAGTTGCCGGATGGATCTTATAACTTGATACAGGAACAGCTGACTTTATAAGATTAGCAAGTTCTACAGTTGTTTTTATAGGTTGTTTGTGACGTTTTTCAACAATCTTCCTGGCAATTCTTTTCGAAAATCTTTCTTCACCATAATTACTGAAAATCCTTACCAATTCTTGCTCAGAAAAAGAATTAACAATGTCATAAGCACTAACAGGGTTATCCGGATTAAATCTCATGTCTAAAGGAGCTTCTTTAGAGAAACTAAACCCTCTTTCACCTGTAGTAAGCTGATAATATGAGGCTCCAAGGTCAAGCAAAATTCCACCTGTAATTTTTTTAATATTAAGGGATTTTAATATTTCTGGAATATTAACATAACTTGATCTTAATATTGTTACAGTATCTTTCCATTGAGCCAAATTTTTCTCAGCAGCAACAATTGCATCAGGATCTACATCAAAAGAAATTAGTCTACCATCAGGGTAAATCCTTTTTGCAATTTCCTTTGAATGTCCGCCGCCGCCAAGAGTTCCATCTATGTATAGTAAACCATTACGACAGTTAAGCCACTCTACAGCTTCTTCTAATAAGACAGGTTCATGAATAAATTCTGCCAATTCTTCTCTTTCTAAGATTAGTATATAAATCAACTCCTAAATATATCTTTTAGAAATATTAAACGAGTCTAACCATCCTTAACTTGCTGATACAGATTGCCTGTAACATGACATGATCAGTATTTTTAGAAAAAAAATCAATAGATTTCCAATAATTTATTACACTTTTTAGCATAATTTATCTAAATAAGAATATGTTATCTTATTTTCTAAAATTTAGAGATAATATTCTGTCAATTTTGAGTCTAATCCGTGCACTGTCATCCCGAAGCATTAAGTAGGGCTAATATTTCAAGTATCGTAGATATTCGGGATCTTTCCAGACAGCTATTAATGCTAAAAAAGTATACTGGCAAGATGCTGAGATTATAACTTAGAAGCTGTCTTGTTAAAGTTGAATCGTCTTGCCAAGCAAGCCGCTTGCAACTTTAACCGCAGTCCAAAAGACGAGCCTGTAATTATATCATAGCCTGATTTTTATATTTTTAGTCAGACAGGCTCTTAGTATTGACGCTTTATGCTTCAGCATGACAATCTCTTTAATTTTTACTACTACACAAAATTTAAGTTTTAGTGGTAATCTCAAAATAGAATAATATACAATTTCATAAAAATAAAAAGGTAAATAAATTATGCTGGATCATTATAAAACATCAAAAGGACTTCATTTAAACTATGAAATAATCTCTGATTTTATAGAATCCGGGTCAAAAGTGTTAGATCTTGGCTGTGGCGCTGGAGAACTTCTAAATTTTTTAAAAGACAAGAATGTTAACGGCAGAGGTATAGAGATTGATGAGGAAAATGTTGTTAGCTGCATCGAAAAAGGCCTCTCTGTTTTTCAGGGAGATATCGATGAAGGATTGAAAGAATTTGAAGATAAATCTTTTGACTATGTTATTTTAAATCAAACTCTTCAAATGACTCATAAACCTGATTATGTAATACAAGAAATGCTAAGAATTGGGGAAAAAGTAGTAATCAGCTTTCCAAACTTTGCTTATTGGAGAGTAAGATTTCAATTATTCTTCCGAGGAAGAATGCCAAAATCCAGCATTTTGCCATTTGAATGGTACAACACTCCAAACATTCACTTATTAACAATAGAAGATTTTAAAGAATACAGCAGAAAAAGGAATATAACAATTCTTGATGAGATTTACACGACTAGAGCTGCATTAAAAGAGAATTATATATATAAATTATTTTCCAATTTTCTTGCAGAAGAAGTAATGTTCGTTATATCAAAATCTAATTAACTCGAAATGCTAAATAATT